>NZ_JBWXUE010000026.1:85870-122642 GCF_057158765.1 Kitasatospora sp. NEAU-69 | reverse complement strand
GAGCAGGTTCGTCGTGGTCCGAGTGAGGCGGCCACCGAGGCGCAGCACGCGAAGGGCAAGTTGACGGCCCGTGAGCGGATCGATCTGCTGCTGGACGAGGGTTCGTTTCATGAGGTGGAGCCTCTGCGGCGGCATCGTGCGTCGGGTTTCGGCCTTGAGGGGAAGAAGCCGCATACCGATGGTGTGATCGTCGGGTGGGGCACGGTGCACGGGCGGACGGTGTTCACGTACGCGCATGATTTCCGGATCTTCGGGGGTGCGCTGGGTGAGGCGCATGCGCAGAAGATCCACAAGATCATGGATATGGCGATCGCGGCGGGTGCGCCGTTGGTGTCGTTGAACGATGGTGCGGGTGCGCGGATCCAGGAGGGTGTCACGGCGCTGGCCGGGTACGGCGGCATCTTCCAGCGCAACACGCGTGCGTCGGGGGTGATCCCGCAGATCTCGGTGATGCTGGGTCCGTGTGCCGGTGGCGCCGCCTACTCGCCGGCGTTGACGGATTTCGTGTTCATGGTGCGGGAGACCTCGCAGATGTTCATCACGGGTCCGGACGTGGTGCAGGCGGTGACGGGCGAGAAGATCTCGCAGAACGGTCTGGGTGGCGCGGACGTCCACTCCTCGGTCTCGGGTGTGTCGCACTTCGCGTATGACGACGAGCAGTCGTGCATCGAGGAGGTCCGCTTCCTGCTGTCGCTGCTGCCGCAGAACAACCGGGAGATGCCGCCGGCCACGCCGACCGAGGACCCGGTCACCCGTCGCTGCGACGCGCTGCTGGACTTGGTGCCGGCGGACGGCAACCGGCCGTACGACATGCGCAAGGTGATCGAGGAGGTCGTCGATCACGGCGAGTACCTGGAGATCCATGAGCGGTGGGCGACGAATGTGATCGTCGCGTTGGCGCGGATCGACGGGCACGTGGTGGGGATCATCGCGAACCAGCCGCAGTCGCTGGCGGGTGTGCTGGACATCAACGCCTCGGAGAAGGCGGCGCGGTTCGTGCAGATGTGCGACGCGTTCAACATTCCGCTGGTGACGTTGCTGGACGTGCCCGGGTTCCTGCCGGGTGTGGACCAGGAGCACGACGGGATCATCCGGCACGGCGCGAAGTTGCTGTACGCGTACTGCAACGCCACGGTGCCGCGGATCCAGCTGATCCTGCGCAAGGCGTACGGCGGGGCGTACATCGTGATGGACTCGCGCTCGATCGGCGCGGACCTGTCGTACGCGTGGCCGACGAACGAGATCGCGGTGATGGGCGCGGAGGGCGCGGCGAACGTGATCTTCCGGCGGGACATCAACGGGGCCCAGGACCCGGAGGCGATGCGCGCGCAGAAGATCAAGGAGTACAAGAGCGAGTTGATGCACCCGTACTACGCGGCCGAACGCGGTCTGGTGGACGACGTGATCGACCCGGCCGAGACCCGCGAGGTCCTCGCCGCCGCCCTGGCCATGCTCCGCACCAAGCACGCCGACCTGCCCAGCCGCAAGCACGGCAACCCGCCGATGTAGTGCGAGTCCCCCCACTCGCCGCACCGAGCACACCAGCACGCTCCGACACCACAGCTCGCACCACAGCCCAGCACCAAAGCCCAGCACCAGGGGGAGGAACCCCGACCATGACCGCTTCCGCCGAACCACTCGTCCGCGTCACCCGCGGCTCGCTCAGCGACGAGGAACTCGCCGCGCTCACCGCCGTCCTGATGGCCCGCGCGGCCGCCACCCAGCAGGCCGCCGCCGCGCTCGCCGCGGTCGAGCCGATCGCCCGCTGGCGCCGCCTGGAGCGCCGCCCGACGTACTACTCCCCCGTCAGCTGGCAGTGGGCCGCCTGACCGGCTGCTCCTCCTGCTTCTGCTGTACCTGCTCTACTCGCTGTACCGACAGCCGCTTCTCGAACCAGTGGTCCGAGTAGCGGCTGTCGTTGTACCGGGGGATCTCGCGGTAGCCGTGCCTGGCGTACAGCGCCCGCGCCTCCACCAGGTCGGCGCGGGTGTCCAGTCGCAGCACGTCCATCCCCAGCCCGCTCGCCGTGGCCTCGACGGCGGCGAGCAGCAGGCCGGCGCCGCCCCGGCCGCGCGCCTCGGGCACCAGGTACACCTTGGTCAACTCGCCCGTCCCGGGCCCCAGTCGGCGCAGCCCGATGCAGCCGACCGGACGGTTCGCCAGCCGGGCCAGCAGGAAGGCCGCCAGGCCGCCGGCGGGCTCCTCTGCCAGCGCCGCCGCGACCTCCGCCTCGTCGGCCGGGCGGCGGTAGTAGCGCTCCACCATCTCGGTCATGTACGCCCGCAGCAGGGCGGCCGACTCGGGCGCTTCGACGTCGGCGGGGGACACGGTCCAGTCAGGTGCGTTCATGGCCGGCTCGTCCCCGCAACGGACCGCCCCGGCACACGAATTATCCGCACCGGGACTGCGGGCGGCGGGGGCAGGGGCGGGGGCGGGGCGGGGACCGACGGTCAGGCGGCGACCAGGGCGGAGGGGCGACCGGCGTGCATCACGCTGAGGTTGGCGGCCAGTTGCTGCGGATCCTGGTCCAGCCAGAGGCGCAGCGCCGCGCCGAGCATCGCGCAGCCCGAGCCGAGCCGCACCCCGGTCGCCATCGCGACCTGCGCGGCGGCCGGCACCAGCAGGTCGGCCAGCGGGATCGGCAGCCAGACCGTCAGCGCGCACGGCGCCGGCGCGGCGAGCGCGGCGAGCAGCCGATAGGCGCGGGGCGTGCCGGACAGCGTCGGCAGCACGTCGAGCAGGCCGTCCGCCACCACTTCGGAGATGTCACTGCGATGACCCTGCGCGAGTCTTCGCAGTAGCGACCGCTCCGCCACGGTGATCCGGACCGTCAACATGAGCTCGTCGCTTTCCACGACTCGGCTGTCCACGGCCTGGTCTCCTTGATGCTCCCGGCACCGACATCGGTGCCTGTACGGACTACCTTGTCACGGCCGGTCGGCCACTCGACTTCTGCCCATTTACGGCGCTCCCACACCGCAGTTGCGCATTGGGCACACAGATTCCTGATGCTGTGTCAGGTCTGCTTTCGAGAGCGTCACAGGGCCGCCGCGCCGTACGCCCGGCGGCCCTTCCGGTGAACGACGTCAGATCAGCCGACGCCGGCGTACGAGTGCTTGCCGGTGACGAAGATGTTGACGCCGTAGTAGTTGAAGACGAAGCAGGCGAACGCCAGCAGCGCGAGGTACGCCGCCTTGCGGCCCTTCCAGCCGGCCGTCGCGCGGGCGTGCAGGTAGCAGGCGTAGGCGACCCAGGTGATGAAGGACCAGGTCTCCTTCGGGTCCCACTCCCAGTACTTGCCCCAGGCCGACTCGGCCCAGATCGCGCCCGCGATGATCGTGAAGGTCCACAGCGGGAAGACCATCGCGTTGATCCGGTAGGAGACCTTGTCCAGCGTCGCCGAGGCCGGCAGCCGGTCCCAGATCGAGGCCGAGGTGCCGAACGGTCCGGTGGTCTTGCCCTCGGCCAGACCCTTCTCGTACATGTCCTTGCCGACGTACAGCGCGGTGGCGATGAACGCCGCGTGGAACGCGCCGCCGCAGATGATCGCGGTGGTCACGTGGATGCCGAGCCAGTACGAGTGCAGCGCGGGCACCAGCTGCTCGGAGTCGGTGTAGAGCACGCTGGTGGCCAGGCCCAGGGTGAGCACCGCGGTCAGCACGACCGGCAGGCCGAGCCAGCGGACGTTCTTCTTCAGCGCCAGCAGGACCAGGTACGCGGAGACCGTGGAGAGCGCGAAGGCGCAGGAGAACTCGTACATGTTCCCCCACGGCCAGCGCATCACCGAGAGGCCGCGGGCCAGCACGCCGCCCGCGTTCGCCACCACGCCGAGCACGGTGAGCGAGATCGCGATCCGGCCCGCGAGGTCGCCCTTCTCGCTGGTTCCGGCCGCGCCGGGGCCGTCCACCGGGGTGTCCTCGCCGCGGCCGCTGGTGACCACGATCGCGCCGGAGCCGGCCAGCGCGGTGCGGGTCAGCGTGGTGGTGCCGCCGCCGGCCGAGGCGACCGTGACGGTCACCTTCTTGGCGGCCTTCGCCTGGCCGCGGACGGTCGCCGCCGCTGCCACGTCGGCGAGTGAGGCCTGCTCGTCCGAGCGACGGGCGACCGCGCCCTTGCTGCCGAAGGTCCACTCGAACATGTGGGCGAACATGGCGAGCAGGTACACGGCCGTGGCCGACCAGATGAGTTTGTTGGACAGGTCAGCCAGTTGGGAGTTGACCCCGGTGGCGAGGTAGGACACCGTCTACTCCTTGGTTTCCGGTTCGGCGGGCGGGGTTGCGGCGGGCACTGCGTCAGCGGGCACTGCATCAGCGGGCGCGGGCTCAGGCGTCGGATCGGCGTCCGGCTCCGGGTCTTCGTCGAGGGCCAGGTCTTCCTCAAGGGCAGGAGCGTCGTCCTGGAGGTCCACCGCCAGTTCGGCCAGCTCCTCGGCGATCTTCGCCGACTCGCTGCGGGCCAGCCCCGCGAGCTCGACCAGCGTGCGGCCGTCCGGGGTGACCACGGCACGGACCCAGATCCGGCGGCGCTGCACCATCAGCGAACCGATCAGACCGGCGATCGCGAGGATCGCGCCGGTCAGCGCGACCGCGTTGCCCGGACGGTGCGAGACGCTGAAGGTGGCCCACTGCTTGTATCCGTCGAAGGTGAGCGAGCCGTAGCCGTCCGGCAGTGCCCAGGCCTGGCCCGGCACCATCTTCACCCTGGCGGGCTGACCGTCCTGCTGGAGCTGGGTCATGTGCGTGAGGTCCAGCTGGTACACGTTCTGCGGCAGGCCGGAGTCGGTGCCCAGGTCGCCCGCGTAGGCGGTGAGCACCAGGGCCGGGGAGGCGTCGCCCGGGAAGAGCGAGCGCGGGCCCATGCTGGCGCTGAAGTTGGCCGGCGCGGTCGGCAGGAAGAAGCCCTGGAAGCCGAGCTGGACCGGCTTGCCGTCCTTCTTGCCGTAGTCGCCGACCTTCACCACGCCGGTCGAGGTCAGGTTGGTGTCCTGCGGCAGGAACGGCACCGTGTCCTGGTAGACCACGTTGCCGCTCGCGTCCCGCACCGTGATCACCGGGGCGTAGCCGTGGCCGATCAGGAAGACCTTGCTGCCGCCGATCTCCAGCGGGTGGTTGACCTGGATGTCGCCCTTGGTCAGCTTCGCGTTGTTGTCGCCCTGCCAGTAGCGGATGTGCGCGGTGAACTCGCGGGCGTTGCCGATCTGGTCACCGCTCGTCTGGTAGCTCGCGGTGAAGTTGTCCAGGTGGAAGCCGAACGGGTCGAGGTCCTCGGAGCCGTAGAACGCGCTGCCGGTGAAGTCGTCCAGCTGGGTCATCGTGTTGGAGAAGCCGTCGCCCTCGACCACCAGCTTGCCGCCGGTGCCGCTGGCCAGGCTGGCCCAGGCGAAGCCGGCCAGCAGCGCGAAGAGCGAGAGGTGGAAGAGCAGGTTGCCGACCTCGCGCAGGTAGCCCTTCTCGGCCGCCACCGCGCCGTTCGAGCTGTGCGCCCGGAACCGGCGACGGCGCAGCAGCCGCTCGGCGGCGGCCACCGCGGCCGCCGGCTCCGCGTCGGTGTGCCAGGCCGCGTAGACCGGCATCCGGGTCAGGTTGGCCGGCGCCGCCGGGGGCTGCGCGCGGATCACGCCGACGAACTGCCAGGTGCGCGGAATGATGCAGCCGGCCAGCGAGATGAAGAGCAGGATGTAGATCGCCGAGAACCAGACCGAGCTGTAGACGTTGAACAGCTGCAGCTTGTCGTAGACCGGGGCGAGCGTCTGGTGCGAGGCCTTCCAGGTCGCCACCTTGAAGGCGTTCTCGCTGGTCTGCGGAATCAGCGAACCGGGTATGGCGGCGAGCGAGAGCAGGAACAGCAGGACCAGCGCGACCCGCATCGAGGTCAGCTGGCGCCAGGTCCAGCGCAGCCAGCCGAACAGCCCTATGCCGCTCGGGCCGTCCGAATCGACCGGCGCACTGGTCAGCCGTTCGGCCGACACCTCGTCAGCCGACGGCCCGCCGCCGGCCGGCAGGTCGGCCTCGGGAACGCCGTCGGAGACGGCCTTGAGGTCGGTGTCACTCACGCTCAGATTCCGATCGAGAAGTCAGCGGTGGCGTACTGGAGCTGGTTGACCAGGTATTCCCAGCCACCGGTGATCAGCAGGACGCCGACGGCGACCAGCATGGCGCCGCCGATCCGCATGACCCACTGGTAATGCCGCTTGATGAAGCCGAAAGCACCCATCGCCCGCCGGAAGGCGAGCGCGGCCAGAACGAACGGTACGCCCAGACCGAAGCAGTACACGGCCATCAGGAACGCGCCACGGCCGGCACTGGCCTGGTTGATGGACAGCGAGAGCAGCGAGCTGAGCGTCGGGCCGATGCACGGCGTCCAGCCGACGCCGAAGACCGCACCGAGCAGCGGGGCACCGACCAGGCCGATCACCGGCCGGCGGTGCGAGCGCACCTCCCGGGTGCTGAACCCCGGCAGCACGCCCATGAACGCCAGGCCCATCAGCACGGTCAGCGCGCCGAGCACCTCGTTGATCACCTGCTTGTGCTGCTGCAGGGTCACCCCGAACTCGCCGAACAGCGCACCGCCGGAGACGAAGACCGCCGAGAAGCCGAGCACGAAGAGCAGCGAGCCGAGCAGCATCCGCCCGCGCCGGCGCCCCTCGGCGTCGGCCAGGTCGGCCGCCGAGAAGCCGGTGACGTACGAGAGGTAGCCCGGGACGAGCGGCAGCACGCAGGGCGAGAAGAACGAGAGCAGGCCGGCCGCGACCGCGACCGGGACGGCCAGCAGCAGCGGACCGTTGAGCACCGTCTGGTTGTCCGACCCGATGGCCGCCAGGATCAGCGAGCTCACTTCTCCGCCAGGATCGGCGTGAGCATCGACTCCAGGTCGTCGGACGGCAGCGCCTTCATCGCCCGGGCGGCGAGGCGGCCCTCGCGGTCGATCACCACGGTGGTCGGGATCGACTGCGGGTTCAGGCTGCCCTTGGGGAACTTGAGGATCTGGGTGCCGTCCGGGTCGTACAGGCTCGGGTACGTGATGCCGTGCGTCTGCTCGAAGCGCTTGGCGTTCGTGGTGTCGGTGTCCCGGGTGTTGATGCCGAGGAACTGCACGCCCTGCCCCTGGTACTTCTGGTAGACCGCCTCCAGGCCGTCGGCCTCGGCCCGGCAGGGCGAGCACCAGGAGCCCCAGATGTTGAGCACCACGATCTTGCCCTTGTAGTCGGAGAGCGCGATCGGCTTGCTGTCGAGGTCGTTGCCGGCGATGGCCGGGGCCGGCTTGCGGTCGGCGATCGGGACGGTGTCGATGCCGCCGTTGCCGGTGACGAAACCGGCCTGCGCGTCACCACTGCCGGCGGAGCCTGAGGAACTGCACCCGGCGAGCGTGAGCACGGCGGCCACCGCGACGAGAAGGGCGGTCGGGCGGAGGCGGGACGTACCAGGCATGTGAAAAGTTTCGCATGACACTTCAGGGCTTTTCAGGGGGGTCCGCACTTGACTGTCGAACCCCCGCTGAACTGCGGCCATAAAGGATTTCTAAACGGCTCGGGAACTCCCGTGATCTTTATGGCCGGCGCCGCTGCGGCAGGTCGCCGCAGCGGCGCCGAAGAGCTTGCGGCAACTAGGCGCCGAAGCTCTTCGCCACCGGCATGTCGCCCTTGCTGCCCTTGCCGACCAGGTGCGCCGGCAGCAGGTCGCGGGCCGGCTCGCGGTAGCCGACCGAGACCAGCTTGTCGCCCTCGTACGTGAAGCTGGTCAGCGAGGCGAGCGAGCACTGCCGCTTGCGCGGGTCGTGCCAGAGCCGGCGCTTCTCGGCGAACGAGCGGGCCGTCCAGATCGGCAGCTGGTGGCTGACGCAGACCGCCTCGTGCCCGCGCGCGGCGTCCCGGGCCGCGGCCAGCGCGCCCATCATCCGCACCGCGATCTCGACGTACGGCTCGCCCCAGGACGGGCGCAGCGGGTTGGTCAGGTGCTTCCAGTAGCGCGGGTTGCGCAGCGAGCCGTCACCGACGCCGAAGGTCTTGCCCTCGAAGACGTTGTCGGCCTCGATCAGGCCCGCGTCGGCCGCGATCTCCAGGCCGTGCGACTTGGCGATCGGCGCGGCGGTCTCCTGGGCGCGCTCCAGCGGGGAGGCCACCACGTAGGTGATGTCGCGGTCCGCCAGGTGCTCGGCCACCCGGTCGGCCATCTGCCGGCCGAGCTCGGACAGGTGGTAGTCGGGCAGCCGGCCGTAGAGCACGCCCTCGGGGTTGTGCACCTCGCCGTGCCGCATGAGGTGTACGACGGTGATCTCGCTCATGGCTGACGGATCCTCAGTTCTCGGTGGGCTGGGCCTGGGCGGCCGCGCGGGCGGCGGCGGGCAGGGCGGCGGCGATCTTCTCGATCGCGCGCTCGTCGTGCGCCGCCGAGACGAACCAGGATTCGAAGGCCGACGGCGGCAGGTAGACACCGTCCGCGAGCAGGCTGTGGAAGAAGCCGGTGAACCGGAACGCCTCCTGGCGCTTGGCCGAGGCGTAGTCGGTGACCGGCTCGTCGGTGAAGAAGACCGAGAACATGTTGCCCGCCTGCTGGAGCCGGTGCGCCACGCCCTCCTTCGCCAGCGCCTCGGTGACCAGCCCGGAGACGGTGGCGGCGACCCGGTCCACGGTCGCGTACACCTCGTCGGTGCAGCCGCGCAGCTGGGCCAGCCCCGCCGCGGTGGCGATCGGGTTCCCGGAGAGCGTGCCGGCCTGGTAGACCGGGCCGGCCGGGGCCAGGTGGGCCATCACGTCGGCGCGACCGCCGAAGGCCGCGGCCGGGAAGCCGCCGCCCATCACCTTGCCGAAGGTCAGCAGGTCCGGGGCCCAGCCCTCGTGCGCCGCCTCCAGGCCGTACCAGCCGGCCTTGGAGACGCGGAACCCGGTCATCACCTCGTCGGAGACGAAGAGCGCGCCGTTCTCCCGGCAGAGCCTGGCCAGACCCGCGTTGAAACCGGGCTTCGGCGGGACCACGCCCATGTTGCCGGGCGACGCCTCGGTGATCACGGCGGCGATCTCGCCCTGGTGGAGCTTGAACGCCTCCTCGACGGCCGCCAGGTCGTTGTACGGCAGCACGATGGTGTCGCCGGCCTGAGCGCCCGTCACGCCGGGCGTGTCCGGCAGGGCGAAGGTGGCGACGCCGGAACCGGCGGCAGCCAGCAGCGCGTCCACGTGACCGTGGTAGCAGCCGGCGAACTTGACGATCTTGGCGCGGCCGGTGAAGCCGCGGGCGAGGCGGATCGCCGACATGGTCGCCTCGGTGCCGGAGGAGACCAGCCGGACCTGCTCGACCGGAGCGACCCGGGCGACGATCTCCTCGGCCAGCTCGACCTCGCCCTGTCCGGGCGTACCGAAGGAGGTGCCGCGGGTGACGGCCTGCTGGACCGCCTCGATCACGGCCGGGTTCGCGTGCCCCAGGATCATCGGACCCCAGGAGCAGACCAGGTCGACGTACTCGCGGCCGTCGGCGTCGGTCAGGTAGGGCCCGTTGCCGGAGACCATGAAGCGCGGGGTGCCCCCCACCGCGCGGAACGCACGCACCGGCGAGTTCACGCCGCCTGGAGTGACGACCGAGGCGCGCTCGAAGAGCGACTGGGACTGAGGTGCTTCATACGGGTAGCTCACGAGAACCCATCCTCTCAAACCGCTCCGCTCTCAAATCGTGTCCTTCACCTCTGCATGTCGGAGCCGATCATCTGGAACGATGATCCGTGTGATGATCCGTGTGCAGCCACGGCTCGGTCATCCCGCACACTGGAGAGCGCACCACTCGCGCCCCGGCGCGGGAGACGACCTGACGCGGAGCGGTCGAGCATGGCCGCACCAAGCTGCACAACGAGTGACATAACGGGAAAACAGGACATCCGGCGGGACACCGGAGGTCCGGGGGTCTGTCGATTCCGGCGAATTCCGGTGAGGATGGTCCGAGTGTCGAAGGAGCAGGACGGCTTCGAGGAGGCCACGGGGGCCGGCCACAAGGCTGCCCGCGCGGGCCGGGCGGGAAGGGGAAGGCGGGGTGAAGGACGGGTGGGGGTGACCTACAAGTACTTCGGCGCACCCGACCGCGCCACCGCCGCGAGGGTCCCCACCGCGCTGGGCCCCGGTGGCCTGGGCCTGGACGCCGGCGAGCTCGGCTCGCTCGGCCGCCTCGGCGACCTGATGGAGACCAGCGGCTCCCCCAACGGGCACCTCTCCACCAAGATCAAACCGGAGACCATGAGCGCCATGGTCCTCACCGGCATCCAGGGCGTCCCGCTGCACCAGGTCCCGCCGCTGGAGCTCGTCGTGCTGCACCCCGACTACGCGGTCGTCCAGCTCCCGCACACCGTCGTCGAACCGCTCCGCAAGGCCGACGACACCGAGCTCGGCGCCGCCGCCTTCATCTGGTCCACCGTCCCGGACCGCCGCGGCCCGCGCGACGCCTTCGTGATCTACCAGATGCTGCACGAGTGGCAGGACTTCGCGAACCGGCTGCACGACGCGGGGCACCAGCTGTACTGCCTGGTCTGGCCGTGACGCACGCATAGTGGTGCCCGGGAAGTCGGCGGGGCCGACTTCCCGGGCACAGCCTGGCCCTCGCGGGCCAGGCCGGGGCGTCAGCTGTCGCTCTCCGGGCCGGTGAGGTTCTTGGTGAGCCACTCCAGGGTCATCGGGATCATCTTCTCGAAGTCCTTGGTGAGGTGCTTGCCGCCGGGCTCCTCGTAGTACTCGACGCTGGTCGGGGCGGCCGCGTGGGAGACCCACTGCTTGACCACGTTGACCTCGTAGGCGCTGCCGCCGCCGGCGGTGGCGAGCATCTTGACGTCGGCCTTGCTGGTGGAGATCAGCTTGTCGGGGCTGTTGGCGGCCTGCTCGGCCTCGTGGCCCTTCCAGAGCGTGGAGTCCGCCTTGAAGTCGCCGTCGATCGGCACGGCGGCCTTGTAGAGGTCGGGGTGCTGCATGGCCAGCTTGGCGCTGCAGTCGGCGCCGCTGGAGGCGCCCAACAGGCCCCAGCTGTCGGGGCCCTTGAGGGTGCGGAAGTTGGCCCGGACGAAGTCCGGGATGTCCTGGGAGAGCCAGGTGCCCATCTTGGGCTGGCCGGGGATGTCGGAGCAGTCCAGGGACTTGTGCTCGTCGCCGGTCAGGTTCTGCACCGGCATGATCATGATGAACGGGTGCGCCTTCTGCTCCTGGACGAGCTGGGCATCGGCCTCCTGGATCGGCAGCTGGTTGTCCGTCCAGGTGTTGTAGCCGTTGCTCTGCCCGCCCGCGTAGAGGGTGAGCACGGGGAAGCCGAACTTGGCGTACTTCGGGTCGTTGTACTGCGGCGGCAGCCAGACCCAGACATCGGCGGAGACACCGGACTTCGGGCCGGCCAGGGTGGTCATCATGATCGGACCGGCCTTGGTGTCATGGGCCTTCTTCAGGTTGGCGGCCGGACCGGTCGGCATGACGACCTTGGAGTCCTTCGGCGGTGCGCTGCTCGCCGCCGGCGCCGGGGTGCCCGCCGCGGCCGGGGCGGACGCCGCACTGGCGCCCGCACCGGCACCCGCCTTGGGCTCGGCGTCCGGCTTGCTGCCACTGCTGCCACTGCTGCAGGCCGCCAGGGCGGCGGACAGCGCGAGCGCGGTGAGACCGGCCAGGACCGCACGGGTGCGCGTGGGCTGCGGCTGAGGCTGTTGCACGGTGAAGAACTCTCCGATCGATAGCACGCCCGGCCGGACGGAGCCGGGTGGTGGAACGGCACGGCGTCCATGATCTATGACGCCGCTTCAGCCTCGGGCAGTTGCCCGGCCTCACTGCCCGTTCGGGCCACAGGTGTGATCGTCGTCACCCGGAGGGGAGTCGGGTCACTTCAGTCGCTGGGAGAGCCAGCGGAAGACGGCCGGCAGGGCGTCGCGCCAGACCGGGATGGCGTGCACGCCCGTGAGTTCGGCGACGGTGACGGTGGTCGGCGGCTTGGCCGCCTGGGCCAGGGCCTGGCCGTCCTCCAGACCGTCGCCCTTGGCGCCGCTCGCGTAGATCGCGACGGGTGGCGGCTGGGTGGCCTGGCGGAGCATCAGCAGCGGGTTGTCCTTGGCGCGCAGGGTGCTGTCCTGGCCGACGGGACTGCCCGGCTGCATGGCGGGGTCGTTGAAGCCGCTGAGGCTCACCGCCGCGGCGTAGCGGTCGGGGTGACCGATGGCCAGCCGGGTCGCGCAGTGGGCGCCAGCCGAGTAACCCGCCAACGCCCAGGAGTGCGGGTCGCGTTCGGCCCGGAAGTTGTCGAGGACGAGCTGCGGGACGTCACGCGTGATCCAGGTCTCGGCCTTCGGCTTGCCGGGCAGGTCCGCACAGCCGGTGTCCTGGACGCCGCCGAGTCCGGTGGTGCTCGGCGACACCAGGATGAACGGCAGCGCCGAGCCGTCCGTGATCATCGGCTTGAGCTGCTCCGACGCGTTCAACATGCTGAACCAGGTACTGGTGGAGCTGGAGACCCCTTGGCCGGGAAGCAGCTCCACCACCGGGAAGCTGCGGCCCTGGTACGCGGGGTCGTCGTACTGCGGTGGGAGCCAGACCGCGACCTCGGCGTCGATCCCCGAGAGCCGCCCGTGGAGCTGTGTCACCTTGACGTCCCTGGGGACGCCGGCGTCGGGCGAGGTGGTGAAATCGGCGTGCGCGGTGGCCGGGACGGAGGCGGGAGCCGCTGGAGTCGCTGGAGTCGCGGTGGCCGAGGCGGAGGCGGGAGCGGCGGTGGCCGGGCCGGCCGTGGCAGCCGGGTGGTGGCCCGGCAGCAGTGCGAAGGTGAGGGCGGGGATGACCACCGTCGTCACGGCGAGCGCGGTCCGCACGGCCGTCCGGCGCCGGCGCAGCCCGCGGCCGTCGCGGACGATCGCCGCGTACGGCGCCGGGGAGACGACGAGGTCCGCCGTGCCGTGAGCGAGGGCGTGGCGCAGCCCTGGTTCGTCGATGGGGTCGTGGCTCTCGTCGGACCAGGTCATAGGAACACCTTCGATCGGGAGTCGTTCGTGGCCGGCGTGCTGAGGTCGGTCAGGCCGGAGTGGGCGCGCAGCTTGGCCAGCCCCTTGGCGGCCTGGCTCTTGACGGTGCCGGTGGAGCAGCCGAGTGCGGCAGCGACCTGCGCTTCGGAGAGGTCCTCCCAGTAGCGCAGCACCACCACGGCGCGCTGCCGCGCGGGCAGCGCGGCGAGAGCGGCGAAGAGCATCTGGCGCTGGGCGACCTGCGCGCTGGCGTCCGCCGCGTACGAGCCGCGCGGCTCGTACGGTTCGTCGGTCGGGTACTCCGCCACGCGGCGTTTGCGGAAACGGTCGAAGTTGCTCGTCACCAGGACGCGGCGCACGTACGCGTCCGGGTTGTCGCTGTTGCGGACGCGTCGCCAGGACGCGTACACCTTGGCCAGCGCGCTCTGCGCCAGGTCCTCCGCGTCGTGCGGGTTCCCGGTCAGCAGGTACGCCGTCCGGACCAACCCGCTCCACCTGCTCTGTACGAAGTCACTGAACTCCGCTTGCTCGTCGTAGCTGCTCATCAGCACCACCCCCCTCACCTGTTCAGACCACGAACTCCGCGAAACAGGTTGCCTGCACGTCAAAGCGCCCGGGAAGTCGGTCCTACCGACTTCCCGGGCGCCAGTCCGTAGGTGCTCAGCCGTGCAGGTAGACGATGCCGAGCTTGGTCAGCTGCCAGAGCTGGGAGGCGGCTCCGGTGTCGGTGGCCAGTTCGACGATCGGGTTGCCCTGGGAGTCGAGGTCGCCGCTGGCGGTGGCGACCTTCGAGGTGTCCTGGGAGTCGGCGAGCTTGTAGTTGGCGCCGCCGGCCGGTTCGAAGATCCAGTGCTGGTTGGCGCCACCGTTGCAGCCCCACTGCTCCAGCCGGGTTCCGGGCGTCGTGGCGGCGGCGGTGGCGTCCAGGCACATGTTCCGGTTACCGCTGAAGTCCAGCTCGTAGCTGCCGCCGGCCTTGGCCTCCAGCACGAAGGACTGGTTGAGACCGCCGGTCGCCGGATAGTTGATGGCGAGTCGGCCGTTCGTGCTGTCGCCGTAGGTGCCGCCGCCGGAGAAGTCGAGCACCTTGCCGGTGCCACCGTTGGTCAGCTGGTACCAGGCGCCGTCCTCCGGTCCGTCACCGAACGGCTGACCCGGTGTCAGTGGCATCAGGGCGGTGCCGTCGGCCTGGTCGAGCGTGCAGTAGGCCTCCTGCTGGGCGGGCTCGTTGTAGAACGTACCCAGGCAGGAGCCCTCACCCTGGTAGCCGGCCACCCGCAGGTGGTACGACTGGCGGATCTCGTTCTCGCAGAGCGAGAGGATCCCGATCGAGTAGTCGCAGCCGTTGCGGGTGTTCTCGGAGAGGTCGATCACGTCGCCGTTGGTGTACTCGTACGGCGAGCTGGTCCACTCGGCGCAGACCTCGTGGCCGTAGGAGACCCGGCGCTGGTCCAGGAAGCGCACGCCGGGCACCGCCTCGGCGGCCTGGCGCAGGGCGTCGTCGAGCTGCGGGACCACCCAGTTGTGCCCCCAGGCGAGGTCCTCGGGGAACGCCGGGCAGCCCTGGGCGAGCTTGGTCGCGGGGTCGTTGGACCGGATGTCGGGGGTGATCGGGGTGAAGTACGACTGGAAGACCAGCTGGTACGAGCCGTCCTGGTAGCCCGCGCTCCGCATGGTCTGGCGGACGTCGGTGATCGCGGCGGTGACCTTGGGGATCACCTTGGCGGCCCGCTGGACGATCGCCGCGCTGCCGATGGTGTCCCGGCAGCCCTGCGACTTGGGGATCGGGAAGTACTGCGCGAGGCAGCTCTCCATGATCCCGCTGAAGTCGAAGTCGTCGTTGGCGCCGATCGTGACGACCACCATCTTGACGTTGTACTTGCCTGCGGTCTGGGCGAGTTGGACGTCCTGCTTGGGCTCGCCGTAGTCGCCGCTGCCGCCGCCGGTGACCTGCGCGAGCTGGGGGTCGCTGGTCAGGTCGCCGGTCTGGGCGCCGGAGCAGGCCAGGTCGACGGCGGTCACACCGGACAGGCCGGTGTCGAAAATCTCCGACTGCGGGTGGCGGTGGCAGTAGTCCTTGGGCCCGTCGGTGCCCGCGAAGTAGCCGTCGTTGGTGTCGGTGCCGGCGCCCTCACCGGAGATCGCGCTGTCGCCCATCGAGACGATCGCGGAGGGCAGCCCGTCCCGGGGGCTGCTCGCCGCGGCGGCGGCGTGCGCCTGCGGGGCGCCGGCCGCCAGGGCCAGGGTGGCGACGAGCCCGGCGACGGCCAGCAGGGCGCTCGGTGGGCGGGAGAGATGTTTCCTGATCACGCATGACTCCAAGGGGGGTGGCGGAGTGGTGCTGTGAGCGGGTCACATCGTAGGTACTGACAAGTACGTCAACAAGGCTCAGGACAGCAATAGTTGAGCCTGGCTCACATTGAGGAAGGTGAGCGGGCCGCGGTGGGGGCGAGGGCGGAACGACGAAGCCGCCGACCGCGCCTCAGGAGGGGAGGCATCGGACGGCGGCTCGGCGCGAAGCGTTTCAGCCCTCGTTGACGCAGGTGTTGCCGAAGGCCGGGTTCAGCAGGCCGACGACGTCGATGCTGTTGCCGCAGAGGTTGACCGGGATGTGGATCGGCACCTGGATCGCGTTGCCGGACGCCACACCGGGGGAACCGGCCGCTACGCCCTCCGCGCCGGAGCTGGCCATGGCGCTACCGGCACCCGCAGCGACGATGCCGACCACGGCGGCGCCGACAGCGGCAGCCTTCTTGATGCTCATAAGAGTCTCCTAGTTACTGAGCACGATGCGTGCAAGATCAGGAACGACCTCCGGCCGCCGAGGATGCGCCTGCCGGCTGGTAATCACCCGTTCGTACGTACCGACCGGCCGGAGCAGAAGTCCCCGTTTCCATCCGGGGCACCGCGTCGTTCTATCAGCGAAGCCGCTTCACCCCGCAGGAACCGCACGATCCGCAGGAACCGCACGTACCGCAGGAACAGCACGCAGAATCCGGGCGATCGCCCGCCTGAGTGATATCCGGCGGACGGCCGGAACCTCTCGGCCGTCATTCCAGTTTCGCCCGGTGGTCCGGGAAGAAACCCCCCAAGAACCACCCGGTAAATCAACGGAGGATAACCCCCATGCGCAAGTTCTCGAAGTCCCTCGTGCTCTCCGCCGCCGCCGCGGGCCTGCTGCTCGGCGGTGCCGGCGTGGCCAGCGCCAGCTCCGGCGCGGAGGGCGTCGCGGCCGGCTCCCCCGGCGTGCTCTCCGGCAACCTGATCCAGGTTCCGGTGCACGTCCCGGTCAACCTCTGCGGCAACAGCATCGACGTCATCGGCCTGCTGAACCCGGCCTTCGGCAACACCTGCGTCAACCAGGGCTGACCCGCCCCCATCTCGGGCTGATCCGCCCGCAGTAAGGAGATCCCATGCAGAACGCGAAGAAGCTCGCCATCCTCTCCACCGCCGCTCTCGGCCTGGTGGTCGGCGGCGCCGGTGCGGCCTTCGCCAGCGCCGGTGCCGAGGGCGCGGCCACCAACTCCCCCGGTGTGCTGTCCGGCAACGCGATCCAGGTTCCGGTGCACATCCCGGTCAACCTCTGCGGCAACACGGTCAACGTGATCGGTGCGCTGAACCCGGCGTTCGGCAACACCTGCGCCAACGTGGACATGCACCACCACGACGACGACGACTGCTGATCAGCGGAAAGTCTCGTGCCCGCCGCCTCCCGGACTCCCCTGTCCGGGGGGCGGCGCCGTACGTTACGGAAGGGACCCCTGCGTTGACCCTCAAGACCACCACCGGCACAGTGCTCGCCGCGCTCGGCGCCGCGCTGCTGCTCGCCCCGGCGCCGGCCGCGTTCGCCGCCGCGCCCGGCCCGGTGCACCTCCAGCCCACCGAGGTCGGTCCGGCCGTGGCCACGCTCGGCTACGCCACCGCACCGGTGAAGGACCTGCGGCTCGACCCGTGGGCGCAGTCCGGCGCCGACCCGCTGAGCAACGCGGTCGCCGTCAAGCCCGACAATCCCGGCATGCGCCCGCTGAGCAGCTCCTCGCTGACCGACGGGCTGAGCGGCGGCGGCGGTGCCAAGGACGTGCCGGTCGCCGGCCTGCTGCTGCACGCGCTGCCGGGCTGAACGGACCTCTCCCGCAGACCTGCAAGCCGGCGGAGTGTGCGGGCTGCATGGCGAAGGCCCGGTGCGTGGGTGCGCACCGGGCCTTCGCCATGAGGCCTGCCGGTCTGAGGGCCTGGCGACCGGAGGCCGGACGGCCGTTGGGGGGCCGGTCAGCCGTCGGTGCCGCCGGCGGCCTCGTTCGCCGCCGCGGTGGTGGTGGCCAGCAGGTTCTGCGCCGCCTGCGCCAGCGAGGTGCTGTGCTGCGGCCCGCCCACCGAGGCCTTGGCCCCCGGCACCGCGGAGAGCGCGCCCGGGATGAACCGCGGGTCCAGGTCGCCACCGGAGAGCGAGCCGTCCTTCAGCTGGCCGTCGGCCCCCTCCACGAACTCCAGCGGGTGGCCGACGCCGACCGCCGGTCCGACCGCCTTGAGCGGCGCGGCCGGCGCGTCCAGGTCGAGGTTGCCCGGCCGCAGGCCGTCCGCCACGGCCGGCAGCGGGAGCTTGGTGTCCAGGCTGGGGCCGACCTTGCTGAAGTTCAGCGGCGTGACCAGCTTGTCCGGCATCAGGTCGTGCTTGCCGCGCTCGGCCTGCTGCGAGGGCAGCACCGGCGAGGCCGGCAGCGAGCCGGTGATGTCGCCGCCGAGCGGCAGCATCGGCGCCTTCTGGGTGACCGTCTCCAACGGGATCCGCAGCGGGATCGACTTGCCGGCCAGGTCGTTCTCGAGCGCGGACACCTGGCCCGGGGTCATCGGCTCCCCCGGGGTCAGCGACGTCGCCGCCGCGGCGGCCGTCTGGCCGGCCACCGCCGAGGCGCCGACCGCGAGCAGCAGGACACCGGTCCGCTTGGAAAGCTTCATCGTCTTCCCGATCCGTTCTCTTGAGGTCTCTTGAGGTCTCTGGAGAGCTGCCACGGCTGGACAGAGACAACCGGGCTCGATCTGCCTCAACGAGCCGCGCCCGGTTGAGTGGGCCGGACCCACCTGAACGGAGTATTCATACGACCGGCACGCCCGGCGTCAGGGTGGTTCGACGCCCACTCGGAATTTTTTCCCGCACGCCTCGCGTAACTTTCCCGGCCGCCGTTCTTTGATATCGGTGTCACCGCACCACGACGGCCGGCCCGGACGGCCGACCGCCCCGGAGGCCGGAGATCTGCCGGAGGCGGTCGTATTCCCGAATACCGGTCGTATCGACCACGCCGCAGTGACCACAGACCAGATCAATTCGTTGAACGCATTGCTCCGAGACGCAGCAGACGAAGCAATCCAGAGAGGATTACCCGTGATCAAGAAGACCCTGGCCTCAGTCGGCCTGGTGGCCGCCGCGTTCGCCGCCGGCGTCACCCCCGCGATGGCGATCGGCAACGCGGACGGCTCCGCGGCCACCATCCAGGGCAACGGCGGCACCAACGCCACCGGCACCTGGGGCGACCACAGCCCGAACTTCCACTTCATGGACAACCCGAACATCTGCCTGCCGGAGATCCACCACGTCCAGGTCGGCCTCATCCCGGTCCAGGCGGACATCCCGATCGGCAACCAGCAGCTGCACCAGACCTGCAACATCGGCCAGCCGACCCAGAGCAACGGCGACGGTGTCGCCTCGCACCTGATCGGCTGACCTGCTCGGCTGATCACCCGCCGGTTCCCCCGCTCCACCACCGCAGCCAGCGGTGCCCGCTCCACCAGCCCCTCCCTCGCGCTACCTCGAAAGAGAGCACCTCATGCTGAAGAAGGTCTTCGCCACCGCCGGCCTGGCCACCGCCGCCATCGCCATGTCCGCCGCCCCCTCGCTGGCCATCGGTGACGCGGACGGCTCGGCCGCCTCGGTCCAGGGCAACGGCGGCACCAACGCCACCGGCACCACGGGCAACCACAGCCCGAACTTCCACACCCTGGACAACCCGAACATCTGCCTGCCCGAGGTCCACCACGTCCAGGTCGGCCTCATCCCGGTCCAGGTCGACGTGCCGGTTCTCAACCAGCAGCAGCACCAGATCTGCAACGTCGGCCAGACCACGCAGGCCAACGGCGACGCCCCGCTGTCGCACCTGATCGGCTGATCCAGCCGTCCGGCCGGTCCCCCGGCCGACGCACCATCCGATCAGCGCACCACCTGACCCTTCAGAGCAGCACCTGACCCGACGGAGCAGTACCAGGCGGGGCCCGGGAGGACTCCTCCCCGGGCCCCGCCCGCTTTTCCCTGTTGATCCGAGCTGTCAGTCATCCGAGTGACAGACCGTCCACTCCACGTGTGCCACGGCGGCTGCGGCCGACCCGCGTGATCACGTGGATCGAGCGGCGCCCGCTCCCCGGGCGCCGCGTCAGAAGAGAGGAACCACCTCATGCAGAGGATGCTGGGCAGGGCCGCGGCCGTCACCGCCGGTGCACTGATGGTCGCCGGCTTGGCCGCGCCGGCCTACGCGAGCGTCTCCGTCGGCGGCGAGGGCGGCGGCGTGGCCTCGGCCCACCCGGTCTTCACCGCGGGCTGGGGCGACGGCTTCGCGAACGCGGGCCACACGCACACCGCGTGGGCGCACGGCGGCTGGGCCACCGACAAGGCGACCGGCGGCGAGGGCGCCGGCGCGAGCCAGATCGACGACTGGGGCAAGTAGTCCCGGACCGGTGACAGACCGAGGGGGCGTCAGCAGCTGCTGACGCCCCCTCGGGCATGTGGTCGTACTGCGCCGGACAGGCCCTACAGCAGCCGGGCCGCTTCCAGCGCCCAGTAGGTCAGGATCTGCTCGGCCCCGGCCCGGCGGATCGAGGTCAGCGTCTCCATGATCATCCGCTCCCGGTCGATCCAGCCGTTCGCAGCGGCCGCCTCGACCATCGCGTACTCACCGGAGACCTGGTACGCGGCGACCGGCACCGGCGAGGCGTCGGCCACCTGGCGCAGGATGTCCAGGTAGGCCATGGCCGGCTTGACCATCACCAGGTCGGCGCCCTCGGCGAGGTCCAGCTCCAGTTCGCGCAGCGACTCGCGGGCGTTCGCCGGGTCCTGCTGGTACGTCTTGCGGTCGCCCCTGAGCGAGGAGCCGACCGCCTCGCGGAACGGACCGTAGAACGCCGAGGCGTACTTCGCGGTGTAGGCCAGGATGCCCACGTCCTGGTGCCCGGCCTCGTCCAGGGCGCGGCGGACCACGCCGATCTGGCCGTCCATCATGCCGGACGGGCCGACCAGGTGGACGCCCGCGTCCGCCTGCACCCGGGCCATCTCGGCGTAGCGCTCCAGCGTGGCGTCGTTGTCCACCGAGCCGTCCGCGGCGAGCACGCCGCAGTGGCCGTGGTCGGTGTACTCGTCCAGGCAGAGGTCGGACATCACCACCAGCTCGTCGCCGACCTCGGCCACCACGTCGCGGATCGCCTGCTGCAGGATCCCGTCCGGGTTGGTGCCCTCGCTGCCGACGGCGTCCTGCACCTCGGGCACGCCGAAGAGCATCACGCCGCCGAGCCCGGCCTCGGCCGCCTCGACTGCGGCCTTGCGCAGCGTGTCCCGGGTGTGCTGGACGACGCCCGGCATCGAGCCGATCGGCACCGGCGTGCTGATCCCCTCGCGCACGAAGAGCGGCAGGATCAGCTCGGCCGGGTGCAGCCGGGTCTCGGCCACCAGCCGGCGCATCGCCGGGCTGTTGCGCAGGCGGCGCGGACGGATCGACGGGAAGTCGGACATCAGTTCCTCCGAAGGTCAGCGTGCCTTGCGTCGGGAGCCCGGGCGGCGCTCGCTGGGCCGGTAGACCGGCTCACCGGCCGAGGTCGCGGCGTCCCGGCGGCCCGCGCCGAAGTCCGCGAGGGCCTGGGCCAGTGCGGACGCGGACGGCGCGGGGGCCATCACGTCGACCCGCAGGCCGTGCTCCTCGGCGGTCTTGGCGGTGGCCGGACCGATGCAGGCGATGATCGTGACGTTGTGCGGCTTGCCGGCGATGCCGACCAGGTTGCGCACGGTCGAGGACGAGGTGAAGAGCACCGCGTCGAAGCCGCCGCCCTTGATCGCCTCGCGGGTCTCGGCCGGCGGCGGCGAGGCGCGCACGGTCCGGTAGGCCGTCACGTCGTCCACCTCCCAGCCGAGCTCGACCAGGCCGGCCACCAGGGTCTCGGTGGCGATGTCGGCGCGCGGCAGCAGCACCCGGTCGATCGGGTCGAAGACCGGGTCGAACGGCGGCCAGTCCTCCAGCAGACCGGCGGCGGACTGCTCGCCGGACGGCACCAGGTCGGGCTTCACGCCGAAGTCCACCAGGGCCTGCGCGGTGGTCTCGCCGACCGCCGCGACCTTGATCCCGGCGAACGCGCGGGCGTCCAGGCCGTACTCCTCGAACTTCTCGCGCACCGCGCGCACCGCGTTCACCGAGGTGAAGGCGATCCACTCGTAGCGGCCGGTGACCAGGCCCTTGATCGCGCGTTCCATCTGCTGCGGGGTGCGCGGCGGCTCGACCGCGATGGTCGGCACCTCCTGCGGCACCGCGCCGTACGAGCGCAGCTGCTCGGACAGGCCGGTGGCCTGCTCCTTGGTGCGCGGCACCAGGACGTTCCAGCCGAACAGCGGCTTGGTCTCGAACCAGGAGTGCGAGGAGCGGTGCGTGACCTGCTCGCCCACCACGGCTATCACCGAGGTGGCCGGGTCCACCGGGGCCGACACCGGCGAGGGCAGCACCCGGGCGGCCTTCAGGTCGGCCGCGATGGCGGCCAGCGTGGAGGTGAAGGTGCGCTGGCGGGTGGTGGTGCCGGAGAGCGTGGCGCAGAGCGCGGCGTCCGGCTTGCGGCCTTGGGCGACCAGCGCGTTCGCGGTCGCGGGCAGCTGGCCGAGCGTGGTGCGCACGACCAGCGTGGTCTCGGGCGCGCCGAGGTCCAGCAGCGCGCCGGCGAGCAGCGCCGGGCCGTCCACGAAGCGCACGTCGGCGCCGTTGCTGCCGCGCAGCGGGACGCCCGCGTAGGCGGGGACGCCGACCGACTGCGCCACGCCCGGGATCACCTCGAAGGCGGTGCCGGCCTTGGCGCAGAGCAGCATCTCCTCGGCGGCCCGGCCGTCCAGGCCCGGGTCGCCGTCCACGGTGCGCACGATGTGCTTGCCGGCCTGCACGGCGTCGGCGACCAGCCGGGCCAGCGCGGCGGCATCGACGGCGCCGATGTCGATCGGCGCGGCCTCGCCGTCCGCGGCGCCGGGCGAGACCACCTGGACGCCCTGCGGGCAGTGGGTGCGCACGGTGGCGGCGGTCAGCGGATCCGCGATCAGGATGTCGGCCGTGGCCAGCACCTCGACCGCGCGCAGGGTCAGCAGGCCCGGGTCGCCCGGGCCGGCGCCCAGGAAGGTACAGCGTCCGGACCGGTCGGCGGTGGCGGTGGGGCTCATCGGGCTCGCTCCCCCATCAGACCGGCCGCGCCGCTCGCGAGCAGCCGGGCGGCGAGCGCGTGGCCGAGGGCCCGTGCCTGCTGCTCGGCCGTCTCGTCGAAGACGAGCGGGCCGGTGGTGGACATCGTCAGCAGGGTGGCGCCGTCTACGGTTCCGACGACGCCCTCCAGCCGCAGTTCGTTCTCGCTGCTCACCCGGGCCAGTGCGGCGACCGGGGCGGAGCAGCCTGCCTCCAGGGCGGCCAGCAGGACGCGCTCCGCGACGACGGCGGCGCGGGTGGGGGCGTGGTCGAGCAGGCCGAGGGCGGCGGCGAGCTCGGGGTCGTCACTCCGGCACTCGATGGCGAGCGCGCCCTGGCCGGGGGCCGGCAGCATCAGCTCGGGGTCGAGGTGCTGGCTGATCTCGGCCGAGCGGCCGAGCCGGTTCAGGCCGGCGGTGGCCAGCACCACCGCGTCCAGCTCGCCGGAGTGCACGAAACCGATCCGGGTGTCCACGTTGCCGCGGATCGGGACGGTTTCGATCTGCACGCCGTTGGCTATCGCCCAGGCGTTCAACTGCGCCATCCGGCGCGGCGAGCCGGTGCCGATCCGGGCGGGGCGCCCGGCGCACTTCTCGACCAGCGCGTCCAGCTCCAGGCCCTCGCGGGCGACCAGGGCGTCCCGGACGTCCTCGCGCTGGGGCACCGCGGCGAGCCGCAGCCCCTCGGGCTCGGCGGTGGGCAGGTCCTTGAGCGAGTGCACGGCGAAGTCGATCCGGCCGGCCAGCAGCGCGTCGCGCAGCGCCGAGACGAAGACGCCGGTGCCGCCGATCTGCGCCAGGTGCTCGCGCGAGGTGTCGCCGTAGGTGGTGATCTCCACCAGCTCCACCGGGCGCCCGGTGACCCGGGCGACCTCGCGGGCGACCATGCCGGACTGCGCCATCGCCAGCGCGCTGCGCCGGGTGCCGAGGCGCAGCGGTATCGTTTCGGCGCCCAACTGGCCCTGCTGCATGCTCAGTTGACCATTCATAAGGTTTTCGTCCCGGTCGTGCTGGTGGTCGAGAAGATGGTTCATCGCGCCGCTCCGCCCGCGAGACTACCGCTGGCGGGCTGCGCTTGCGGCCCTACCGGAGTACCGGACACGGCCTGCACCGCGCCCGGGTCGAGGTCGAACAGCTCGCGCAGCGCGTCCGCGTAGGACGCGCCGCCCGGTTCGGCGGCCAGCTGCTTGACCCGCACCGTGGGCGCGTGCAGCAGCTTGTCGACCACCCGGCGGACGGTCTGCGCCATCTCGGCGCGGGACCGGTCGTCCAGGTCGGGCAGTCGGGACTCCAGCCGGGCCAGCTCGGCGCCGACCACTTCGGAGGCCATCGCGCGCAGCGCCACCACGGTCGGTGCGATCCGCGCGGCGCGCTGAGCGGCGCCGAAGGCGGCCACCTCGTCAGCGACGATCTTGGTGACCGCGTCCACGTCGCCCGCGCCGGGCGTGGCGGCGTGCGCCTGGGAGAGCGACTCCAGGTCCACGAGCAGGGCGCCGGGCAGCTCGTGGACCGCGTGGTCCACGTCGCGCGGCATGGCCAGGTCGAGGAAGGCGAGCGGGCTCGCGGCGTCCCGGACGGCGACGGCCGCGGCCACGTCGGCGGCCGCGATCACCACACCGGCCGAGCCGGTGCAGGAGATCACCAGATCGGCGTCGGCCAGGGCCTGCGGCACCTTCGCGAAGTCCACGGTGCGCGCGCCGAGCGTGGCGGCGAGCCGCTCGGCCCGCTCGGGGGTGCGGTTCGCGATCACCAGATCGCTCACCCCGGCCCGCGTCAGCGTCGCGGCGGCCAGCGAGCTCATCGAGCCGGCGCCGACCACCAGCGCCCGCTTCCCAGCGATCTCGCCGGCCCCGGCCGCGACCTGCTCCAGGCCGAAGGTGACCAGCGACTGCCCGGCCCGGTCGATCCCGGTCTCGCTGTGCGCGCGCTTGCCGACCCGCAGCGCCTGCTGGAACAGCTCGTTCAGGCCGCGCCCGGCGGTGTGCTCCTCCTGGGCGCGGGCCAGCGCGTCGCGCAGCTGGCCGAGGATCTGGCCCTCGCCGACCACCATCGAGTCCAGTCCGCAGGCCACCGAGAAGAGGTGGTGGACGGCGCGGTCCTCGTAGTGCACGTAGAGGTGGGCGGTGAGCTCCTCCAGGTCCACCCCGCTGTGGTGGGCCAGCAGCAGCGAGAGCTCGGCGACGCCGGCGTGGAACTTGTCCACGTCCGCGTAGAGCTCGATCCGGTTGCAGGTGTTGAGCAGTGCCGCCTCGGAGACGGTGGCGGTGGCCGCCGCGTCGTGCAGCAGGCGGACCGGGGCCTCCCCGGTCAGCGCGGCGCGCTCCAGGACGGTGACGGGTGCGGTGCGGTGCGAGACACCGACGACGAGCAGACTCATGCCGGCATCACCGCGGGCCGCTCGCTCTCACCGTTCGCACCGGCCGGCTTCTCGGTCTTCTCCGCCTTGCTCTCCGGCTTGGCAGCGGCGGCGGCCCGGCGCAGCTTGGCCGCCGCGGCGCGCACCGGGTTGGAGGCGCGGCTCGGGGCCGGCTCCTCCTCGCGGTCCGCGTCCGGCTCCTCGCCGGCCTTGCGCTGCTCGTGGAAGGCCAGGATCTGAAGCTCTATCGACAGGTCCACCTTGCGCACGTCGACGCCGTCCGGGACGGTCAGCACGGTCGGCGCGAAGTTCAGGATGCTGGTCACGCCGGCCTCGACCAGCCGGTCGCAGACCTGCTGGGCGGCGCCCGGCGGAGTGGTGATCACACCGATGGAGACCTGCTGGCCCTCCACGATGGACTCCAGTTCGTCCATGTGCCGCACCGGCAGGCCGGCCGCGCTGCTGCCGACCACCGCCGGGTCGGCGTCCAGCAGGGCCGCCACCCGGAAGCCGCGGGAGGCGAAGCCCCCGTAGTTGGCGAGCGCGTGGCCCAGGTTCCCGATCCCGACGATCACGACCGGCCAGTCCTGGGTGAGACCCAGCTCACGCGAGATCTGGTACACGAGGTACTCGACGTCGTAGCCGACCCCGCGGGTTCCGTACGAACCCAGGTACGAGAAGTCCTTGCGGAGCTTGGCGGAGTTCACTCCGGCCGCCGCGGCCAGCTCCTCCGAGGAGACGGTGGGGACGGAGCGCTCGGAGAGCGCGGTGAGCGCGCGCAGGTACAGCGGCAGCCGGGCCACGGTGGCCTCGGGGATGCCTCGGGCGCGCGTCTGACGTCCCACAGGGGTGCGGCGCATGGAGCCTCCGTCGGCAGGGCTGGGGGGCGAGGATTTGGGGGTTGATCGGCCGATTGCCACGGTGCTCCTGTGGGTGAAGCTGGGCTTTGGCTGCCAGGCTATGCGTTTGTGAACGTGTGCACAAAGATGGTGTCCGTTTTGTCCCGTCACAGTGACGCGCATCACGCCGGGGCCCGCGCGTGGCGGGCCGCCACCGGGGCGGCGGCGACCCACGGCGCCCCGGATGCGCTCCGGATGCACTCGGGATGCGCTCGGGATGCGCTCCGGATGCACTCGGGCACGCCCGGGGCGCGTCCCAACCGGCCCGGTCACCGCTCACATGGTGAACCACCTGGCGCCACCCGGCCAGGAGTTCGAACAGAATCGGCGTGATCCCGCACCACCGCGACGCGCCGACGGCGGCGGGCCCGGGCGCCGCGCGTGGCGGTACGCGATCAGCGCGCCAGGGCCGTGCGCAGGCGCTTCTCGTCCACCCGCCAGAAGTCGTGCTGGCGCCCGTCGATCAGCGTGACCGGGATCTGCTCCCAGTACTTGCGGTAGAGCTCCTCGTCCTGCGTGATGTCCCGCTCCTCGAAGCCGGCGCCGAGCTCGCCGGTCACCTTGAGGATCACCTCGCGAGCCTGGTCGCAGAGATGACAGCCGGGTTTGCCGACCAGGGTGACCAGGCGTTCTGCCGGATTCGGCGCCTTGTCGCGGCGCAGCAGTGGGCTCATCGGGCCATTGTCCGCCCTGTGGGCGCGGCGGCGCCCACCACCCCGGCACGCGGCGCGGTGCGGCTGGCTATGCTCGGTGCCATGGCCGCGCTGCGAAGGCTCACCCAGGCAAGGCGTTCCCCCTCCGAGCGGGCCGCCCTCGCGGGCGAGGCCGCCGCCGACGCCGCCGAGCAGGCGCTGCGCGAGGCGGCCCCGCTCGCCGAAGCCGAGCCGGACCGGAGCGGTGCGCCGGCCGCGGCCCGGTCCGCGCAGACCGAGCAGGCCCAGACCGGACAGGCCCAGACCGAACAAGCCCAGGGCGCCGCGTTCTTCGACTGCGACAACACGATCCTCCAGGGCGCCGCGGTCTTCTACCTCGGCGTCGGGCTCTACCGGCGGCACTTCTTCAGCCGCCGCGACGTGGCCAAGTTCGCCTGGCAGCAGGCCTGGTTCCGGCTGCACGGCACCGAGGACCCGGCGCACATCGCCGACGCGCAGCACACCGCGCTCTCGCTGGTGGCCGGCAAGCGGACCGCCGACCTGGAGGAGATCTGCGAGGAGATCTTCGAGGAGATCGTCGCCGCCAAGGTCTGGCCCGGCACCCGGGCGCTGGTGCAGATGCACCTGGACGCCGGCCAGCGGGTCTGGCTGGTGACCGCCGCGCCGCAGGAGGTGGCCCGGATCATCGCCCGCCGGCTCGGCATGACCGGCGCGCTCGGCACCGTGGCGGAGGCGGTGGACGGCGTCTACACCGGCCGGCTGGTCGGCGAGATGCTGCACGGGCCGGCGAAGGCGGCCGCGGTCGGTGCGCTGGCCCGGCGCGAGCAGCTGGACCTCGGCCACTGCGCCGCGTACAGCGACTCGGCGAACGACATCCCGATGCTCTCGCTGGTCGGGCACCCCTTCGTGGTCAACCCCGACGGACGGCTGCGCAAGTACGCGCGGGCGCACGGCTGGCGGGTGCAGGACTTCCGCACCGGGCGCAAGGCGGCCCGGATCGGCGTGCCCGCGGCGGTCGTGCTCGGCGCGGTGGCCGGGGCCGCGGTGGCCGGCGTCGCGCTGCGCCGCAAGCGCTCCTGACCGCACCGCCCGAAGCGCCACCCGAAGCACCGCCCGAAACGCCACCCGAGAGACCCGGAACCCGGCCCCGGTCGGGCGCCGAGGCATGCCCGGCCGCCCGCCGGCGGGGCGCCCGGCCCGGCTTGCGCGCTGACCGGTTCTGATCGTTCGGACGCCCCGGAAAGTCCGGGATTGGCGGGGCCTCCGACTGGGAAACCGCTGCCCCGACCTTGGAAACGGTCACACTGCGCCCCCAATTGCTCACGGCCAGCGTGCAGTTCGGAGCTTTGTTCGGTCAGATTCAGCTCATATACCACGCGAAGTGGATCCCAAACGACCACTTCGGCCACAGGGTGTAGCTGTCATTGCACAAAGCGTTATTCTCTCCTGGATGCACGCCCACCCCAGGTGTCCCCCCGGCGGGGTGACGGGGAGTGTGCTCTCCGCACAGGCGGAGGTGACCCGTCCACAGTTCTGCCTCTGGGAGTCCCGTGTACCCACCCGTCCGGAACGACGCGCCCGCTCCCTCCCGCCCGTCGCCCCCCGCACCCGCGTCCCGTCCCGCCCCGCCCGCCGTCATCCCGGCCGCGCGGAACCTGCGCCTGCTGCGCGAGTTGCTGCGGGCCCAGCTGCTGGCGGCCGTCCCGGTGCCGCCGGCGCTCCGGATGGGCCCCCAGCTCGCCCCGGCCGGCGTCGCGCTGCCGCCGGGCGCCGTGCTGCGTTCGACCGCCGCCGGATCGGCCGGCACCCGCAGCCGGGGCGCCGGCGGCAGCGGCACGCCCGGCGGCTCGGGCACCCGCGGCCGGGCCCGCACCGTGCCGCAGCAGGGCACCGAGACCGAGCAGAACCCGATCATGGAGCTGGTCGAGCGGGCCCAGGCCGGCGAGAGCGAGGCCTTCGGCCGGCTCTACGACCACTACAGCGACACCGTCTACCGGTACATCTACTACCGGGTCGGCAGCAAGGCCACGGCCGAGGACCTGACCAGCGAGACGTTCCTGCGCGCGCTGCGCCGGATCGGCACCTTCACCTGGCAGGGCCGGGACTTCGGCGCCTGGCTGGTCACCATCGCGCGCAACCTGGTCGCCGACCACTTCAAGTCCAGCCGGTTCCGGCTGGAGGTGACCACCGGGGAGATGCTCGACTCCAACGAGTGCGAGCGCAGCCCGGAGGACTCGGTCCTGGAGTCGCTCTCCAACGCCGCGCTGCTGGACGCCGTGCGGCGGCTCAACCCGCAGCAGCAGGAGTGCGTCACGCTCCGGTTCCTGCAGGGCCTTTCGGTGGCCGAGACGGCGCGGATCATGGGCAAGAACGAGGGCGCGATCAAGACCCTGCAGTACCGCGCGGTCCGCACGCTGGCCCGCCTGCTGCCGCCCGACGCCCGCTGAACCGGGCGGACGGGCGGGCAGATGAGTCGGTCAGTCCAGTCGGCCAAGAATCGGCCTGATGAACATATCTGACGCCTGGTCACCGGATCGGCCGTTCACACACGGACGGGTGAGAATGCGGTCACATGATCACTCGTGCGTAACCGACCACTGTCGCCGCTCGTTGCCCAGCGTGAAAACCCTCTCGGGGCTCGCGGTCAAGTCAGGCCGTGCACAGTCACCCGAAGGAGTGGATTTGGCCCGCCGCGGCAACCGTCCGGCTGGCCGGGGAGTCGACAACGACGAAGGGAGGTGTGGCCCGTGACGGCAAACGTGCTGGAGCACCGGCGGGCGAGGGCCTTCGCCGAGGCGCTGGAGGCCCACCGGACGGGACAACCCGCGGACAGGTCGGGGGTGGGACAACTCCTCGACACCGCGGACGCGCTCGGTGCGCTGCCCGCGCCCAGCCTGGATTCCGAGGTGCGCGCCGTTCAACGTGCGCAGCTGATGGCCGCGTTCGAGCAGAACATGGCCGGCGGTGGCCTGCCCGCACTGCCTCGCCAGCGCCGCCACCGCGCCGCCGAGCGCAGTGCCGGCCGGCGCCGCTGGGGCCGCCGGTTCGCGATCACCGGGCTGGTCGCCGGGGTGACCGTCGGCAGCTTCGCCGGGGTGGCCGCGGCCAGCGGCAGCGCGCTACCGGGCGACACGCTGTACGGCATGAAGCGCGGCCTGGAGGGCCTGCGGCTCGACCTGGCCAACTCGGACGCCGAGCGCGGCGCACTGCTGCTCGACCAGGCCTCCACCCGCCTTGCCGAGGCCCGTTCACTGGTCGGCCACGGCGGACCGGACGCGCTCAGCCCGCAGACCGTGGAGCGGCTGAGCAGCGCGCTCACCGACATGCACGCGGAGGCCGCCAAGGGCCGCGACCTGCTGCGCTCGGTCTACCAGGCGAACGGCTCGCTCGACCCGATGCGCAAGCTGGCCGCGTTCACCGAGGGCCAGGACAACCACTGGACGGCGCTGCAGGGCGAACTGCCACCGCAGCTCACGCCGGTGGCCGGGCAGGTGAACCAGCTCTTCGGCGACATGAGCGAGGACGTCGCGCCGCTGCACCTCGACCCGGCGACGACCGATTCGGTGATCGGCCACCCGGTCGGCCCCACACCCGGGGCCGACGCGCCGCCGGCCGCCCCGCAGAGCGGCACGCCCTCGAGCGGCAGCGGCCAGCACCAGGCCGTCCCGCCGACCGGCAGCCCGGCCGGGCAGTCGGGCGGCAGCCAGCAGCCCGCGTCCGGCGGCGGCCAGACCGCCCAGGACGGTCAGCGGGCCGGCGGCGGCTCGGCCAACACGCCGGCGAACCCGGTCGGCGGCCCGGTGGGCGGTCTGGTGAACGGCCTGACCGGCGGCGGACTGACCGGCCAGCTGACCGGCGGCGGGAGCAACCCGCTCACCGGCGGCGGCTCGGCCAACACCCCGGCGCCGTCCGGCACTCCGCAGAACGCGCCGAGCGGCACGCCGGACGCGGCCGCGCCGGCGGCGGGCACCCCGTCCACCACACCTGCCGCACCGACGGCGGGCGGCCAGGGGCTGAACCTGCCGCCGCTGATCCCCGGCCTGCTGCCGGGGCTGGGTCTGGACGGCAGCTGACGGACTGCTGAGCCGGGTCCTCCGGGCGTGGAACACCGAGGGGTGGGGAGCAGCGCTGCTCCCCACCCCTCGGTGGCGTCAGAAGAAGACCGAGCGCCGGTCCACCAGCAGCTTGTAGAGCGTGTGCTGGATCGTCTCGCGGACCTCGTCGGTCAGGTTGAAGACCAGCATCGGGTCCTCCGCCGCCTCCGGCGGGTGGCCGTCGGTGCGGATCGGCTCGCCGAACTGGATCGTCCACTTGGTCGGCAGCGGGATCGCGCCGAGCGGACCGAGCCACGGGAAGGTCGGCGTGATCGGCACGTACGGCAGCCCGAGCAGCCGGGCCAGCACCTTCGCGTTGCCGAGCATCGGATAGGTCTCCTCGGCGCCGACGATCGAGCACGGCACGATCGGCACCTGCGCCCGCAGCGCCGAGGCGACGAAGCCGCCGCGCCCGAACCGCTGCAGCTTGTAGCGGTCCGCGAACGGCTTGCCGATGCCCTTGAAGCCCTCCGGCCAGACCCCGACCACCTCGCCGCGTTCCAGCAGCGCCTGGGCGTCCTCGTTGCAGGCCAGCGTGTGCCCGGCCTTGCGGGCCAGCTCGTTGACCACCGGCAGCACGAAGACCAGGTCGGCGGCGAGCATCCGCAGGTGGCGCCGGGCCGGGTGGTGGTCGTGGATCGCGACCTGGGTCATCAGCGCGTCCAGCGGGACCACCCCGGAGTGGTTGGCCACCACCAGCGCGCCGCCCTCGGCCGGGATGTTCTCGATCCCGCGGACCTCGACCCGGAAGTACTTCTCGGCCAGCGGGCGCAGCGCCGAGAGGAAGACCTCCTCGGTCAGCTCGCGGTCGAAGCCGAACTCGTCCACCTCGTAGTCGCCGGTGATCCGGCGGCGCAGGAAGCCGAGCCCGTTCGCCGCCCGGCCCTCCCAGCCCTTGCCGAAGGCGGATTCGGCGAGCGGACCGAGCCGCCCCGCGAGCAGCTCGGCGGCCCGGTCGGCCACCCGGTCGGCCAGCGCGGCCCCGGCCGGCCGGTCCCCGTTCGGGCCGCCCCAGCTGGGCGCGGATTCGATCGGGATCACCCTGGCCTCACCGGCCAGGGGCTCTCGCGCGGCTGTCATCGGGGCTCAGCTCCTGGGGCCGGGGGTGGGGTTGCGGCGTCCGGTCGGACCGGGGTTCGGCGTGCCGGGGCCCGGCGAGCCGGGCTTGAGCAGGCCGGTCAGCGCGTCGGTGACCCTGGTCAGCCGCTCGGGGGGCAGCAGGCCGCCGCTCTGGCCGGCGGCGAAGTCGGCGAAGGCCTCGGGGGTGCTGAAGCGCGGCCGGTAGCCGAAGACCTCGCGCAGCGCGGTGGTGTCCACCACCCGGCCGTGCGTCAGCAGGCCGATCTGCTCGGGCGAGAAGTCGGAGACCCGGGTCTGCTTGGCCAGCGCGGCCACCCAGCCGAGCGCCGGCAGCAGCATCGGTACGGTCGGCCGACCGAGCCGGCGGGCGCACTGGGAGAGCAGCAGCACGCCCTCGCCGGCGACGTTGAAGGTGCCGGCGCGGTCGAACGCCGCCTCGGCGCTGCCCGGCGCCGGCTCCATCGCGGCGAGCCGCAGCACCTCCACCGCGTCGTCCTCGTGGATGAACTGCAGTCGCGGGTCGTAGCCGAGCACGGTGGGCAGCACCGGCAGCGAGAAGTACTCGCTGAGCGGCGTGTCGGCCCCCGGGCCGACCAGGTTGGCGAACCGCAGCACCGAGATCGCCACGTCCGGACGGCGGCGGCCGAAGCCGCGCACGTAGCCCTCGACCTCGGCGGCGTCCTTGGCGAAACCGCCGGCCGGCAGCGTCTTGGGCTGGGTCCGCTCACCGAAGACGGCCGGGTCGCGCGGCGTCGAGCCGTAGACGCCGGTCGTCGACTTCACCACCAGGCGGCGCACCCGCGAGGACTGCTGGCAGGCGCCGAGCAGCTGCATCGAGCCGATGACGTTGATCTCCTTGACCGTGGCCCGGCCGCTCGCACCCGGATTGGTGGCGCTGACGTTCAGGTGGACCACGGTGTCGACGCCGTACTCGGCGAGCACCCGGGCGATCGCCGGGCGGCGCAGGTCCGCGGGGGCGAAGACGTACTCGGCGGCCGGGGCGTAATCGGCGGGCGGGCCGTCCCCCGGCGGGGCGGGGACCGGGTGACGTGGCGGCGCGGTGTCCACCCCGACCACCAGCTCCACGCCGGGCTGCCGGCGGATCCGCTCGGCGAACCGGGCCCCGAGCTGTCGGGCCACGCCGGTGACCAGCACCACCTTGCCCACTGCGCTGCCGCCCTCCCTGCCGGTGACCGTGCCTGCACCGTACCGCGAGAAGGGCCCGAAACGGGCACTGCCCGCTCCGGCCTTGGCAGGCCGAAGCGGGCAGTGACGCACCTGGAGCGAGCTCCGCAGGTGTTACTTCTTGTTGCGACGCTGCACGCGGGTCCGCTTCAGAAGCTTGCGGTGCTTCTTCTTGGCCATACGCTTGCGACGCTTCTTGATGACAGAGCCCACGGAACAACCCTCGCTCACTGAGACTCCCGCCCGTGAGAGACGGAGTCCATACGACTGACGGAGGGCCTAGCCTACCGTCCGCGCGCCCAGCACCGTAATCGGGACCGATCGACCCCGCCGGTCAGGCGCTCTGACGGCCGACGTAGGAGTCCTTGAGGTAGTCGTGGACAGCTTGTTCGGGCACCCGGAAGGAGCGGCCGACCCGGATGGCGGGCAGCTCTCCGCTGTGCACCAGGCGGTACACCGTCATCTTGGACACCCTCATGACCGAGGCGACTTCCGCCACGGTCAGGAAGTTGACCTCTTGCAGGGGGCGTTCGCCGGAACTCATGACCTCACCCGACCCTTTTCCGTGTGCAAGGCACCGGCTTCCCCTCCGGTGACTCCACCGACACACGCGTATCCCCAGAGTAGTTGCGGGTGGTACGCGTGGGAAGAGGGAGATGGCCACTGCTTCTACGGTCAGAGATCCGCCTGTTGCAGTACGTAGTCGCTCAGTGTTCTGGCGCAGTCGGGATACGAACGGTGCGGCCTTGCGCCAGGCCGGTCGGTCCGGGTCGCCCGGGGTCGTCCCGGGTCGCGGCACGGTTCAGGGCAGCAGGCCGTGGTGCGGGAAGACGGCGCGGCGGGCCGCGAGGATCGCCTGGTCGAGCCGGTCGCCCGGGTCGTAGCCGGTCTCCGCGAAGTCCCGCCAGTGCGGCGTGACGCCGTCGGTCATCCGCAACGGGCCCTGGCGTCCGGTCAACCGCTCGACTTCGGTGCGCCAGCGCTGCGGGGTCTGCGCCTGCGGGTCGATCGGCTCCCCGGCGGCGGTGGCGACCAGGTGCGTCCAGGTCCGCGGCACCACGTCCACCACCGCGTAGCCGCCCCCGCCGAGCGCGATCCAGCGGCCCTGGCAGTGCTCGTGGGCCAGCTCGTGCAGTCGCTGGGCCACCTCGCGCTGCGCGTCCACGGTGACCGCGAGGTGGGCCAGCGGGTCCTCCAGGTGGGTGTCCGCGCCGTGCTGGCTGACGATCACCTGCGGGCGGAACCCCGCGATCAGCTCGGGCACCAGCGCGTGGAAGGCGCGCAGCCAGCCCGCGTCCCCGGTGCCGGCCGGCAGCGGCAGGTTGGCCGCCGAGCCGGGCGCGTCGGGGCCGCCGGTCTCGGTGGACCAGCCGGTCTGCGGGAAGAGCGTGCTGGGGTGCTCGTGCAGCGAGACGGTGAGGACTCTGGGGTCGTCCCAGAACGCCTGCTGCACGCCGTCCCCGTGGTGCACGTCCACGTCCACGTAAACCACCCGCTCGGCGCCGAGCTCCAGCAGCCGGGCGACGGCCAGTGCGGCGTCGTTGTAGACGCAGAAGCCCCACGCCTGGCCGGGCATCGCGTGGTGCAGCCCGCCGGCGAAGTTGACGGCGTGGGTGGCCTCGCCGCGCCAGACCGCCTCGGCCGCGCCGACCGACTGGCCGGCGATCAGCGCGGAGGCGGTGTGCATGGCCGGGAAGACCGGGTTGTCCTCGGTGCCCAGGCCGTGCCGCTCGTCCAGCGTGCCCGGGTGCGCGGCGGCCTGCCGGACCGCCTCGATGTAGTCCAGCCGGTGGACCAGGTGCAGCGTGGACTCGCCGGCCGCGGGCGCGGCGACCGTCGTCACACCGGGCAGCTCGGGCAGCCCGAACGCCTCGACCAGGCGCATGGTGAGCGCGAGCCGGGTCGGGTCCATCGGGTGACCGGGCCCGAAGTCGTAGCCGGTGACGGCTTCGTCCCAGTACAGGCGCAGCTGGCAGGAGTGATCAGGCTCGGCTGGAGGCATGGTCCAAAGCTAGTGCGTGCCGCGAAGCCGGTGCGAAGTGCCCGGCAAGTGGGACCACCGCGAGCACCAGGACCATCGGCGCGAGCAGCGCCCAGCGGTACGAACTGGCCCCCGCGATCGCCCCGACCAGGGGCGATCCGACCAGGAAGCCGACGTAGTTGAACAGGTTGAGCCGGGCCACGGCCGCGTCCGAGTGCTGCGGGAAGAGCCGCCCGCCGGCCGCGAAGACCTGCGGGATGATCGCGCAGATCCCGATCCCGAGCACCGTGAAGCCGGCGATCCCGGCCCACGGCGCGGGGGCCAGCGCGGCGATCCCGAAGCCGAGCGCTGCGACGCCGGCGCCGCAGCGGACCACCGCGGCCGCGCCCCAGCGCTGCACACCGCGGTCGCCGAAGGTGCGGCCGACGAGCAGCGCGACCATGTAGCCGGCGTAGGCGAGCGCGGCCACCCGGTCGCTGCTGTGCAGCGTCTCGGTGAGGTACTTCGCGCTCCAGTTGGAGACCGTCGAGTCGGCGATGTAGGCGAAGGCCATCGCGGCGCAGAGCGGCAGCAGCGGCCGCCACGGGATCGACCGGGCGGCGGCAGCGGTGGCCTCCCGGACGGCGTCGCCGAGCTCGGCCGGGCCGGCGAAGTGGCGGCCGGCCAGCAGCGCGGCGGGGATCAGCACGACGGCGCTCGCGCCGAACAGCGTGATCAGGTGCAGGTGGGCGCCGGCGCTGGCGAGCAACGCGCCGATGATCCCACCGGCGCTGAACGCGGCGTGGAAGCCGAGCATGATGGAGCGTCCGTAGCGGTGCTGGAGGCCGACGCCGAGCATGTTCATCGACGCGTCCAGCGCGCCGACCAGCAGACCGAAGGCGGCCAGCGCGAGGCCCAGCGCCCAGAGCTGGTGCCCGAGACCGACGGCTACCAGGGTCAGGCAGACGGCCGGCTGGACCACCCGCAGCACGCTGCGCGGGCTGGTCCGCTTGACCAGCTGCTCGGAGCTCACCGAGCCGACGCCGGCCAGGATCGGCACCGCGGCCAGGAAGACGGTCAACGTGCCGTCGCTCAGGCCGTACTGGCGCTGGATGCCCGGGATCCGGGTGACCAGCAGCGCGAAGGTGGTGCCCTGGAGCAGGAAGCTGACCAGCAGCGCGGTGCGGGCCTGGCGCAGCCGCGCCGGGATCTCGGGCGCCAGTGCGTCGTTCGCCATCCGAACCTCGCTCACCACCGGCTCAGCACTACTGGCCGGTACGAAGATATTTCCGCGAGCGTAGGGGGTGCACGGCCGTTTGGGGAGGGGCGTGCAGCCAACGGAACGCAACGATCGGGGGACGCCCGCAGGCGTCCCCCGATTGCTGTCTCAGCTGTCTCAGCTGTTCTAGTTGCCCGCGAACGTGCGGGTCCGTTCATCGACCCGGTCGATGGCGTCGCGCATGCTGCTGCCGCTGTTCGGCCGCAACTCGTGCTCCACCGCTGTCAACCGGTCCTCGATCGCACCCAACCGGGCCATCACCCCGTCGTGCGCGGGCACCCCGGGTCTGGGCGTGGTGCCGTTCCAGTCGTCGGTGAACTCCTCGATCCGGTGGGTGATCCGCCGGATCCCGGCGGTCAGCCGCCAGAACAGCCCACCGCCGGCCGCCAGTGCGGCCAGCGCGCCGGACCAGATCACCATCGCGTCCATCGTGTGCACACCCGTGGCCCCGCCGTCGCTCATCGAACCGGCTCCCCCTCCGGCGTGGTGGGTGTGGCGGGGGTGGTGGGGGCAGCGGGTACGGCCGGGGCGAGCGGCGCGGCCGTCCGCAGCCAGCCGGGCAGCAGCTGCTGCACACCGGGCAGCGCCATCGCGCGGGTCACCGCGGCGGCGACGGCGAGCGCCACCCCGAGCCCGGGCAGGTGGTCCGGCAGAGTACGTCCGCCGGCCAGCAGGGGCAGAGCGGCGAGCAGGCCGAGCAGCGTCTGCACGGCGGTGCGGACGGTGCGGCGGGCGGCATCGGACATGGTGTGTTCTCCTGTCGGGATCGTCTCCCGGTCGAGGGGGGGGGGGGGGGCGGTGGTAGCATCCCCACGACGGGGAGGTTTGCGGTGGGCGATGCGATCG
>NZ_JBWXUE010000026.1:22582-85860 GCF_057158765.1 Kitasatospora sp. NEAU-69 | reverse complement strand
TGTGGGGCTTTCTCCCTGTTCAATTTGGGGGTTGCCCACTTCGCCCCCCTCCCGGCTGCGGGTCAGTTGGCGGTGACGGGTGCGGTCCAGGCGGCGTCCCAGGTCTGCGGCCCGACCACCCCGTCCACGGTCAGGTTCTTCTGCTGCTGGAACTGGCGGCAGACGGATGCCGAGCCGGGGCCGTACCAGCCGTCCACCGTGATCGACCAGCCGCGGTCGGCCATCCGCTGCTGCCAGGTGCGCACGTTGTCGTCGTGCAGCATCGGGGACTGGACCGAGAGGTACTCGCCCGGCCAGGCCGGGTGGTTGCCGCTCTGCGCGGGGGCGGGAGCGGGCGCCGGCTGCGGGGCCGGGGCGGGCGCGCCGCCGGGGCGGGGGGCGCCGTTCTGGACCCAGGCGTAGAGGATGTCGCCGGGGCAGTCGGTCGGGTAGCCGTCGCGGTGGCCCTTGATCTCGGAGCCGGCGCCGTTCGCCTGCAGGTACTCGATGCCGTCGCGCAGCGCGTTCAGCATGGCGTCGGTGGGCTGGACCAGGCCGGAGTCACCGACCAGGCCGACTATCGCGTAGTCCGCGTGGTTCAGCGGCTGGTTGCCGTTGGCGGCGGTCTCCTTGCCGAGGCCGCGGCCTTCGAGCAGGTAACCGTGCGGGCAGGCACCGAAGTTGTAGGCGATGTCCACGTAGCCCTCGGCGGTGTTCGCCAGGTGCGAGGCGCGGATGCCCTGCCACTCCTGGAGGCACTTCGCGTGGTCGCCGAGCAGGTCGGTGGAGACCGGGCTTCCCTCGTAGTGGATCTTCACGCCGAGGGCGGTCGGCTGGTCGGACGCGGCCGAGGCGGGCCAGCCGAGGTCGGCACGGGTGACGAGCTGCATGTGGACTCCCCTGTTGGGTTGGACTGTTGGCCTGTTTGACTGTTGCTCAGCTGTGCAGCCAGTTCACGCCCAGCTGGGTGCCCGCGGGCACGGTGCTGAGCGTGTTGACGGTGCTCTGGTGCGCGATCATCTCGATGTAGTCGGTGGTGCCGTTGAAGTAGCCGAACGCGGTCACCGCGACCGTGGTGAAGTACCCGGTGACCGGGATCGCACCCACCGCGGCCTGACCGATCAGCGCGCCGCCGTTCTTCTGCAGGTTCACGATCCGGCCGGCCGTGGTGTCAACGGTGAAGGCGACCTGACCGGACACCTGGTAATACCCGGGAACGGTCGGGGTGTAGCGGGTCGGGTTGGCCGCCTTGTAGCCGCCGGCGGTGTCGACCGACGGGGTCGGGAAGGTGACCGCGGTGACCGTACTGGGCGCGAGCGACTGGGCCGTGGCCTGCTGATAGAGCGCGAACGGCTGCGAGAAGTTCTGGACCGCCGGCACCCAGGCGTTCGGCGTGACGCTGGTGCTGTAGACCATGAAGCCGATGCCCGTGAGGTAGATCAGCGTCCCCGCAGCGGGGCTGGGGAGCTGCTTGTCGCGGGCGGCGGCAGTGGCGAACGACCACACCGTCTTGGTGTCGAGCGCGTTGGCGAGCAGCTGGATGCTGCCCGGGACGTCGGCCGGGTCGGTGTACTCGGGGTACGGCAGCTGGCTCTGCGGGGTCAGCTTCACGAGGTCGCTCCGGGGGTGGTCGTGGTGCCGGTGGTGCTGCCGGTGGTGGTCGTGGTGGTGCTGCCGGTGGTGCCGCCGGTGGTCGGGGCACCGGAGACCGGCGTCGGCTGCGGGAACTGCGGCGTGGCCGTGATGACCGTGCCGCTCGGCGGGGTCACACTGGTGTCGCCCCCGAGCGGGTCACCGACCGCCACCGGCGCCGGGTCGCGGGCCACCAGCAGCTGGGTCAGCTGGGCCGCCAACTCCGTTGCCAGAGCGGTGATCTGATCATTGGTCAGGGTCACCGGCGTGGGCGTGGCCGGCGGCGTGGTGCTGGGCGCAGGGGTGGTCATCTGTCGTCTCCTGTGGTGTGGGTTCGGCTGCCCGGCGCGGGCTCAGCGGGTCCAGTCGAAGTCGCGGTAGTTCAGGCCCTTGGCGGTGATGACGCCGTAGGTCGGGTACGTGCTCTTGAGGTCAGCGAGCTTCGGGTGCGTCGCGGGGACCGCCGGGTCCACCGCCGGGTCCGGGTTCAGGACGACCGGCACGACCGGGTCGCCGTTGAAACTGGTGCCGCGCAGCGTCAGGGTCTGCGTCACGCTGCCGTCGCCGGCCGCCTCGACGGTGATCCCGACCACCCAGGCAAGGGTGTCCAGGTAGGCGCCGGAGTAGTCCACCAGCTCGACCACGTCGCCGAGTTGCAGCCGCGGGTCGTACAGCACCTCGACGTTGCTGAACAGCGGGACCGGGTACCGCCCGGCGTTGTTCAGCATGGCGACCAGCGAGGACGCGGTCGCCTGGTCCTGCACCCAGTCGCTCGCATCGGCGGTGTACTGCTGCAGGCCGTACTTCTTCTGGCTCGTCGTGTCCTGGGCCATGGCGAGGCGCTGCACCGGATCCTTGTCCGGCTTCTCGGTCGTGATGTTGATGGATGCCCCGCCGGTCGAGGTGGCCGTGTAGACCGGGTTCGGCGACCAGCTGCGCAGGGTCATGGTCAGCGTGCCGCCCGACCGGCTGACCTGGGTCTCCACCCGACCCTTGACCGCGTTGGTGCCGGCCAGGGAGTCGGAGAACCGCAGTGCCGAACCGGGGTTGTGGTACGCGTTGTCGTCCACCAGCGGCGGGCCGACGTCGAACTCCTGCTCGTCCATGGTGTAGTTGACGGTTATCGTGCCGTCCGGCGCGATCACCCGGACCTGGTTGTCCTGGAAGGCGTTAGGGGTGGAGGTCACGCCGACGGCGGTCCAGTCCTGGTACGGCACCACGCAGTAGTTGCGGCAGGCGTCGATCTCCTCGGAGACCGTGATCGAGGCGATGTCGCCGACCGTGGTGAGGGTGCGCTGGGCAACCGTCGGCGTGCTCAGGAACCGGGTGTGGTTGCGCCAGCGGAACACCCCCATCTCGTCAAACTCCGCAGTGCTGAAGGCGGCCTTGGCGATGTCCGAGATGACGTCCCACTGGCTGCCGCTGACCTGCGGGATGCTGTACAGCGGCAGCGTCATGTCGTCGAGCACCGCCCCCTTGGTCCAGGTCTGCTCGAACTGGGCGACCGGGAACTGTATGTTGACACCGCTGTTGACCTGCACCGCCTCGATCGCGTAGTCGGTGCTGACCTCGACCCGCAGCAGCTCGGAGGCGTACTGGACGCCCGCGCCGCTGAGTTCGGCGGCGCCGCCGGTGAGGGTGGTGCCGTCCGGCGCGCGCAGGATCGGCGCCACGAGGACGTCGTTGCTGACCCAGTTGCCCGAGGCGTCCCGCGTGCCCATGAACGACCACTCGGTGTCGATCACCGCGCCGAGGTGCCAGACCCCGCCCATCGTGGTGAGCTGCGGGAAGGTCCAGGTGGCGCTGGCGCCGGAGCCCAGGACGACGCCGGGGGCGGCAGGCGCGGTGTTGACGGTGGCCGCGCCCGACCAGGCCGTGACCACGCCGGTGGCGAAGTTGACCTCGAACTGGATCACGCCGTACGTGTTGCCCGCCCGCTGCATGACCAGCCGGAAGTCGACCTTCTGCGCACTGGGCGCCTGGAGCACGGTGTTGACACTGGCCTCGAAGAGCACCGCCCCACCCGGCGCGACGATGCGCGTGCTGGGCATCCAGGCCATGGTCATCCCGGCGTGGTTCGGCAGCACGGCCATCTCGTACGGCGCACCGGCGCGGACCCAGCTGTACTGGGAGTCGTCCGGCACGATCTCGGGAATCCCGTAGCTCGGGGTGAACCCGCCGTGCAGCGAGGCGAAGACCAGGGTCTGCAGGTTCGTGTTCGGCGAGAAGTACTGGACCGGCCCGCTCGTGGCGACCGGAGTCGGCTGAGTGCCCGGCGGCGGCTGGCGCACCGGCGGGCAGGTGAGGATGCCGCCCTGGCGCAGCAGCTCGTCCACACACCAGGTGGCGCTGGCGATCTTCACCTTGCCGAAGAACCCGGCGTACGGGCGCGGCAGACTCGCCGGACCGCGCAGCCGCTCGGCACCGTCCAGCGCGATGATGTCCACGGTGTCGGTGCCCGAGTCGGCGCTGCGGCTGCGCACCGTGCCGCGGAAGACCGGGAGCGAACTACCGGAGTTGAGGCCGGTCTTCTGCACCACCGACTGGCCGGGCCGGACCACGTCACCGGTGGAGTGCGGCGCCCACGGCGAGTACATGTGCGGGGCGTTGATCCCGAAGGCACCGGAGAGCTGAACCTCCAGCTGGGCGGAGGCGCTGCCGGTGAACGCCCGCATGGCGTCCGGCAGGTCGGTGCTGTAGGCCCGGTCCACCTTCCAGTACTGCACCTGGGCGGACAGGTCCTGGCCGCCGAGCTGCGTGGTGTGTTCGTAGGACCGCTCGCCGGCCGTCAGCGCGGCCTTCAGCGGTGCGTCACCCGACTGCACTGCCCACCTCCGTCAGTTCGAGCGAAACGTTGCGGTAGGGCAGCCGGGAGGCGGCGGTGTCGCTGTACGTCGTGATCGACATCCCCGGGCAGCCGTCGCCGGCGACCTGGTCGCTGGGCCAGTCACCGGCGATGGTGAAGCAGGCGCCGGCCAGCGAGTAGGCACCGACCAGGCTGGGCGTGGCGACCAGGGTGACGAACGCGGCGCCCGGCGGGACCACACTGGTGACCCGTGGGGCCGGCGCCGCCGCCGTCGGCAACGGTGACGGCTTGGCCGTGCTCAGATACGTACCGTCCAGCGCCTTGAAGTCCATCTGCGGCACGGAGCCGGCCGGGAACTGGGTCGGCAGCGAGAACGAGACGGTCATGCCCGGCATCACCGGCATCCCGACCCAGACCGGGTGCCGCCAGCAGACCTGGCTCCCGGCGGCGGGCGCCGAGAAGGCGAACGCCCCCGGCACGTTCGGCGCCTCCACGATCGTGCCGGCAACGGTGGTGGTGCCCACGCCGGCGGACATCGGGAACCACTGGTTCGCACCGCCGCTGCCGGGCCGGGCGGTGCCGGCCGCCTGGAACGGCTCCAGCAGGTTGACGGCGGCCGGGTCGATCACCACGATCGGACCGGGGCCGTCCACCCGGCGGGCCAGCCGGTCGAGGAAGGCCGCGGTCGGCTGGTCGAGGAACTCCCAGCTGAGCTTGGTCTGCCGCACCGGCTTCGGCGTGGCGACCACGGTCGCCCGGCCGGCCAGTGACTTGAAGGTGGTGACGCCGAGATCGGCACTGCGGTCGAAGCTCTTCGCCGCCTGGGGGATCTCCTGAAGCGAACCGGGGCGGCCGATCCACAGATTGCGGGACATGTCCTGACTCCTTTCGGACCTGGGTCCGCTGATTGCTGACTGCCGGCTACCGGATGGCGGCTACCGGAGGGCTGATGGCGACTACCGGTAGCCGGCCACCGGCATCCGGTCAGCGGCGGGCGAGCTGGCGCTGACCGACCATCACGGCGCGGGCGATGGTCTGCGAGTCGACCTGGACCTCGACCGGACGCGCGGCCAGCGACTCCAGCGCCGCGGCCAGCCGGTTCATCGCGGAACCGCTCGCGCCACCGCCGCTGAGCATCTTGTCGAGCCGGTCCAGCGGGATCACGGCCTCGTGCTGGCCGCCCTCGCCGATCAGCGCGAGCGTGCCGCCCGCGGTCGGCGCGATGATGCCGCCGTTCGCCAGCATCGGGATGGTCGGGATGTGCACCCCGAAGCCCTTGCCGCCGATCCCGGGCACCCAGGACGGGATGTCGATGTGGATCCCGTTGATCGCGCCGATCGCGCTGTTGATCAGGCTGATCACCGCGTTCAGCGGCGTCTTCACGGCGCCGAGCACGGAGTTGAAGGCGCCCTCGGCAATGTGGGAGAGCCCGTTCCAGGCGTTGCCGAGCGCGTCCCTGACCGAGTTGAACGCGCCGGTGGCAACACTCTTGATCTTGTCGAGAACACCGCTGATGGTGCTCCAGATCGTGTTCCAGACCCCGGAGATGGTGCCGCTGATGCTGTTCAGCACGCTGGAGATGGTGCCCCAGACCGCGTGCCAGACCGTGGTGACGATCGAGAGGACGATGTGCAGGACGGTCTCGATGACTGTCTTGTACGCGTTGAAGTAGAGCGAGATCGCCGTCGCGATCCAGTTGACCACGGTCTCGATGGCGGACTTGATGCCGTTCCAGACCTTGGTGATGATGTCGCCGGCCGACTTCATGATCGGGCCGATCGCCTTCATCACGGTGTCGATGACACTGTGGATGGCGTTGAACGCGACCTCCATGACCTTCTGCATGGTCTTGGAGTTCATGACCAGATCGATGATCTTCTGGATCAGCGGGGCGAGGAGCATCAGGAGCAGGCCGATCATGTTGGCCTTCATCGCTCCGTTGAGGCCCTTCATGCCGGTCTCGGCACCCTCGGACCCCTTCTTGAAGATGCCGAACATGCCGCCGGCCTTGCCCGAGGCGGTACCGGTGGCCGTGAGCTCCTTCTCGGCTGCGGACGCGGAGCCCTTGATGTTCTTCAGACCCGAATCGGCCTGGGTGACCGAGGACTTCATGCGGGAGAGGCTGGAATCGGCGCCGGAGGCGGCGGTCTTGAGTTTCTCGACACCGGAGTCGGCCTGGGTGACCGAGGACTTCAGCTTGCCGAGGCTGGAATCGGCCCCGGTCACCGCCGTCTTCAGCTTGTCAACACTACCGACCGCCTCGGACATGCTGCTGCGGAACTTTCCGAGCGACGACGAGGCGATCCCAAGAGCTTGATTGAGATTCATTTTACTTCCAGCTTCCTCAGGAGGCTATCGTGCTCTTCAGGTCAGCGATCGCGCCGCTCAGGTGACTGATCGTTCCCCGGATGGACTGGGCGTTCTTCTCGGATTCCTCCTTCGCCTTCCGGAGATCCTCAGCCTTCGCCATGGCCTCTGTGATCTTCGGTTCGAAGCTCGTCATCTTGTCGAGATACTTCTGTGCCCTCTTCTCCAGCTTCGCGATATTGGCATCCTTCTGCTCGATCTCTTTATTGATCGCCGCGACTCTGCTCTTCGCCTCCTCGTCCTCCCGAATCTTCTCGAGGTCGTAGGGGGCGAGGTCGCGGGCAGCCTTGGTCTTCTTCGCCGCATCCTCCGCGCCGGGAATGCTCGCCTTCAGGGCATTCCTCTTGGCGATCTCGGCTTCGATCTTCTCGGTCTTGCCATCGACCTTTCCGACCATTCCCTCAAGCTGCTTCATGCGCTTGGCGAGCCCCCACTCGGGGTCGTTCTCCTTGGCATCTCGGGTGAGCGGATGCCCCTTGAAGACAATGCTCTTGAAGACGTTTTCCATCTTCGCTTCGAAGAACGCGACCCCGGGCCACCTAAAGATCTCGATCCCCATGAAGGTGACGCCATGGAGATTGATGTTGAGCGGATCCGGGTTGATGCTTACCAGCTGCGCCTGGAAATAGACGACCTGGGCGCTGACCTGAGCGAACTGCCGGCTCAGGTTCTCCGTGTTGTACGTCTGAGCCAGGAGGTCCGCTCTGAGGCTTGCGATCTCGCCCGGTATGTTTTCCGGATTTATGTCATGGTGCCAGTTACTGGGAGGCGGATTACTCATTTTCCGGCCCCTTCCTGCTGGTTTAAGCGAAGAACTGCCGGATTTCGGCGGGCGATGAGGAACCAGGCAGGGCCGGGCCGGCCGGGGCGGGGTCCGTGGCGCGGGAGGTGGCGTCCGGGTCCACGTCCGACTGCATGCCCGGGCGCGCGATCGGCTCCGGCGGGTCGAGCGGGTCGGCATCCTCGTCGCGGTTGATGGTGGCGAACATCCAGTTGGAGACGGCCAAGTGATCCACGGCGGCCGCGAGCAGATGGTCCGTGACGGACCAGTCGGCGGCCTCCCCGTGGAGTTCGCGAGCCAGCGCGCTGTCCGCCGGCATGTGCCGGATCAGCACCGCGAGCCGGCGGGCGGAGAGCCGGTCGCGGTGCCAGTCGAGCAGGTCGATGCCGTAGTGCCGGAGCAGGTCGGCTTCGAGCGCCTCGGCGTGTTCGTCTACGAACGCGCCGAGGCTGATCATTCCCCCAGGCCGAGCCCGGACTCCTTGCCGTACGCCTCGAGGATCGCGCCGATGTCCTGCATGGACAGCTCGTGGCGGTCCAGACGCTCGAACTGGGCCTCACCGAGAAGCAGTCGCAGCAGGCCGTCGACGTCGTTGTCGTCCAGCTTTGCGAGCTTGCGCGCGACGCGACGGGTCAGCTCGGTGGGGAGTTCGAAGACGTCGCCGTCGATCTCGAAGGTCCAGGAGCGACCGAGCGCCTCCTGGCGCTGGGCGCGGGCGGCGTTGACGCTGAAGCTGGCCATGGATGTCTCCTCTGTGTGGGAGTCGGAAAGTGGGAAAGGGCAGAGCCCGGGGGCGGAAAGCCCCCGGGCTCCTGGGTGGTGACGAAGCGTCAGGCGACCGGCACGTTGGCCATGGCCTTGTCGTTCATCAGGATGGTGGCGAGCGGGTTGACGTCGTTCGTCGCCAGCGCGGTGAAGGTGATACCGAGCTTGATGGCGGCGCTGCGCGCCAGGGTCAGGTCCTCGGTGTCGGTCACCTGGCCGCGGGGGATGATGAAGCGGTAGGTGACGGCCGAACCGTCGGTGAACTCGATGCCGAGCGTCTTCTCGTTGGCCACCGGGATGGTCGCCAGGTTGTAGGAGTAGACGGTGGGCGGCGGCGGGGTGGCGGTGCCGGGGGTGGACGCGGCCAGCGCGCCGTCGCCACCGAGGAACATCGGCAGCGTGGACGAGTTCACCTGCAGCAGCTGGAACTTGACCTTCAGGTCGCGCTCCGCGAAGACCAGCCGCGAGGCGCTGGCCGACTGCCAGCTGTGGATCGGGTCGAGCTTGTCCTTCTTGGTGATCTTGATGCCGTCGGTCGAGGTGTAGCCCAGGTCCACCCAGGACGCGCCCCAGGCGGTGGAGACGTCCGTCGGGGCGGCGGTGCCGACCGGGGCGATGAGGATGCGACCAGCACCGGCGACGCGGATCTCGCCAGAGTTCGAGCCTGCCATGGTTACTCCTTGGTTTCTGCGGTGGCCGTTCCCGGGTCCGGGAACGACGAAGGCCCCGCCGATGTGGACGGGGCCTGCTTGTGGAGGGCGCGTGGCGCGCCCAGGGGGCGACGAGCCGTCAGGCTCGTTCGCGGGGAGCGCGATGAGGCGCTCGGGGATGCCGGGCCGTCAGGGTCAGGCCGGCTGAACGGTGTACCGCGTGGTGTTGCGGTAGCGGAAGCCGTTCGGGTGGAGGTAGTCAGGGAGCCAGCGCGGGCCGTCGGTCTCGACGACGTCGAGGACCTGCGCCGCGCCGTAGACGCTGCCGCGCAGCAGCAGCGTCGCGGACCGGGCGAGCAGCAGGTTCGCGTGGGCGGTGGTCTTGTCCGGCCCGTAGGCCTCCATGTCGACCCACGGTGTGTCGAGGTGCTGGTCGTCGATCCAGGCACCGCCGGTGCGCGAGACCAGGATGAGGTTCTGCGTCCCGTCGAAGGTGGCCGGCGGCTTGTTGTCGACCGTGATGTTGACGAGTTCGGGCCGCCCGCGAAGGAGGGCGATGACCATCTGCTCGGCGTCCGGGTAGGAGACCGGCAAGGGTGGTGTCGTCATGAGTGCTGCTCCTTTCTTCTGACCGCGATTCAGGGCTGCGGGGGTGTCGGGCGGTCGGGGCCCGGCTGGGTGACTGGGACCTCGGTGCGATGCGAGGGAGGGAGTCCGTACACCCGCCGGGCGCCCGAGGCCGCCCAACGCGAAGCGGCGGATCCGCGCCCCGTTGTTCGGGGCACAGCTCCGCCGCTGCACCTATCGTGACCGAGTGCGCGCGCGAGCGCAACTTATTCGGAGAAGCAGTTCCGGCCCGGGCGGGATCGGCCGTTCGCCGGTGCGCCCGGCAGCGGACTGCCAAGATCCATATGTGCAGACGAACACAACGGCCCTGAGGCCTCTGGGGATCGCCAAGCGCATGCGCCGCTGGGCAGCGGCGGCTGTGCCGGCGGTGGCAGGGGTGGGCTTCCTTGGTGCCCTGGTCCATCTGGAGGACCAGTACGCCGCGCTCGAGCACGGCGTGCACGCCACGGCGATCGTCAAAGAGATCAGGCGTGAGCCCCGCAACACCTTCTTCCTGCTCGGCTTCCCAGCGACACCCGGTGCTCCGGCGGACACCTGGACCAAGGGCATCGATGGCGCCGCGGTCGGCAAGACGGTGGACGTCGTCTACGACCCGGCGCACCCTGGCAGCGTGGAGGCCACCTCCGCCGTCTCCAGCCAGCGGATGGTCATGCCCTTCCTGCTTGTCCCCCCTGGACTGGCCTGCCTGGGCGTGGCCTGGCTGATAGGACGCACACCGGAGAAGGCGAAGTCACGCGCACCGGAACCCGCCGACCTGCCGCCGGCCTGAGCCGGACGGGGCCGGAGACAGCACGAGACCCCCGCCGCGATCCTGCTGCGGCGGGGGTCTCGTGCTGTGCTGGTCGGTCTGCGTCCGCCAGTCCGTCAACTGCGCTCGTGGCGGCGGCGGGTGGCCCGTTCGGCGGCGAAGACGTCCTCCAGGCGGAAGAGCAGCGCCTTGCCGCGGCGGCCGGCGGCGGCCAGGTGGCCGAGCTGGACCCACTTGCGGATGGTGGCCGGTGCGACCTCGACCTCGGCGGCGGCGATCACGCCGGTGACCAGGGCCGGGCCGGCCGGCAGGCTGGGGGTGAAGGCGATGCTCATCGGCCCGTCTCCTGCTCGCCGTTGACGGTTCCGGCGGCTGCGACGGCTTCGGCGGTCTCGGCTGCGGACACGCCGGTCGGTTCGGCCTCGGCGTCGGCCACCAGGGCGGCGAGCACCGCTTCGTCCACGCCCGCGTCCAGGGCGAGCTGGCCCCAGGAGGTCTCCTGCCAGGTGTGCCGCCGGCCGGGGTTGGTCGTGCAGCCGCACTCCTCGTCGGTGCAGCGGCAGCCGGGGTTGACGCAGAGCACGGCGCGCCAGGCCGGGAAGGCCCGCAGCGACACCGAATCGCACCAGGGGCAGCGGCCGCGCACCCGGACCAGCATCTCCGTCTCGCCGAGCGCGGACGCACAGCGGCGGGCCATCCGGCGGCTCTCGTCCAGCACGTGCGCGGAGAGCAGCGGGTGCTCGGCGACCCTGTCGAGCAGTGCGGCGAGCCGGCCGATCCGGGTCGGCACGTCCGCTCGGCGGGGGCGGCCCAGCCGCAGCTTCTCCCAGACCGCCTCCTCCAACTCGACCACGCCGTCGGTGATGTCGCGGATCGCGTCGGAGACGTGCAGGTTGATCGGCGCCGCCCCGCCGCCGGCCGCGGCCAGCCCGTGCTGCTCGTTCCAGTGCGCGGCGTCGCGGTCGGCGCGGTCTCGCTCGGCGCGGGCCGCGAGGGCGGCCGGGGCCAGCGGGGCGCGCGAGCGGGTCGAGGCGCCGGGGCGGCCGGGCGCGAGCTCGGTGATCAGCTCGGGGAACTGCCGGTCGAGGATGTCCAGCCAGAGCGCCGCGCGGGCGGCGTGCCGGCCGGCGAACGCGGACGGGCCGGTGGCTGGCGGCACGGTGGCGGACGGCATGCCGGCCTCGGCGTCCTCGGTGGCTGCGGTGACTTCTGCGGGTCCTGCGGATGCTGCGGTCATGCGAGTGGTCCCCCTGAGTGTGGTCGTTGGAACTACTGATCCCCGCAGTGGGGTTGGCGCCGCCATGGCCCGTTCGGCAGCCGTGGGTGGCTGCGCGCGGCGGCGCCGGCCGACCGTCAGTCGGCCTGCTCGGCGCGGGCGATGCTCCGCCCGTTGCGCCAGAGCACGCCGCCGCAGACCCCGTCGAACCAGGAGTGCTCCGGCGCCACCGCCGCCCGGCACTCACGCGCCACCGGGCAGCGCAGGCAGCGGCCGAGCGCCGGGCGGGCCAGCTTCAGTCGCGTCGCGAAGACCGTGCGCGCCGGCAGGTCAGTGCAGGCTGCGGCGAGGCGCCAGTCCGCGAGGTCGTCGTCCGGTGCGGTGCGGGAGGTCGGCATGGCGGCGGTACTCCTGGTGTCGGCAGGGCGCGATGTGGGACGGCGAAACGGCGTGCGGCGGTGTGCGTCCCCGGCCGGCGGCCGCGGGACGGTGGCCTGCGCGGCGGTGGGAGTGCGCGCAGGCGTGGCATCGCCCGTTGTTGCGTGTGCGCATCCATCTTGCTTTGTTGCGATCGCGCTCGCAAGCTCTTTGATCGCCGACGGACGCCGTCGGGCCTCCGATGGGCCTCCGGCAGGCCTCTGACGGGCCTTCAGCAGCACCCCAGCGAGCCCTCAGCGTCTCGTCAGTGCCTCTTCAGCACCACCTCAGCAGGCCCTGAGTGGGCCTCCTTTGGCCCGCCGATCGGCAGATCATTCGCAAATCGTCACCATCACGTTCAGCACTGCGGCACATTGCGTGCGCGAGCGAGCGGTAACCTGAAGCTGCGATGCGTGACAGGTGGAGGGAGGCAAACCACTGATGATGCCTAACGGCACAGACATCGAACGGTTCGCAGCATGGGTCGAGGGGCTCATGCGCGATCGCGGCTACGACATCGACAGCCCGCGCGGCGGTGGCAAGTCCAAGCTGGCCGAGGACGCCGGGGTGCACCGGGCAGCAGTCACCCGGCTGTTGCAACGCCAGAGCATGCCCGACCTGGACACCATGCGCGGCCTTGCCCGGGCACTGGACATCCCGGTCCGCGAGATCCTGATCCGCTCGGGGAAGCTGACCGAGGAAGATCTTCCGGAGGCGGTCGGTTACTCTGCGGTGGGGGTGATCTCGGGCTCGTCCGCGGACGGATACGTCGTTGCCCGGATGACTCTGGAGCAGGTTGCGGAGGCGCTCGGGATTCCTGACGACCGACGTGAGATGTTCATCAAGGTCGCCCAGCAGTTCACACCGGAAGAGCCGGGTACCGAGCAGGGCACGGGTCGCGACAGTGGGGTGGGAAGCACGACCACACGGCGGCTCGCAGCGGGCTGAGGCCGGTTGGGCGAGAGGCGTTCAGCGCGTGGCGGGGCAGAAGAATCACGCAGACGGGGGACTGCCCCCACACTCAACCTCGGGCGAGGCGGACCCTACCCTCCTCGCCCTGCTCGGTCGTCTCGCGTCCATGGATCCCATCGGCGAAGCGGGGGCTCGCCGACTTCCGTCGACCGTGGTCAACCGGCTGCTGGCCGTGCTGATCGAACAGAACCTGCCGGCGGGCTTCGTGGTGACCACCCAGGACGAACTGGACCGGAGCCGCGAGCGCGCCTATGCCGACGGCTGGCAGGACGCGCAGCGCTACGCCGCCCATCGGGCCCCGGAGGCTGCCGACCCCGGGCCGGCCGCCGCAACGCCGACCGCGAACCACCCGGCCGACCCGGCCGACCCGGAAAGCTCGTCAACTCCCGCCGCCGGACCCGGCGGCGCGGGGCCCCACAGCCCCGACGCGACCGGCGACACCGAAGCCACCGTGCTGGCCTTCCCGCCGCGGATCCCCTTGGTCCGCGCCGCCGACGCGGGCGCCCGGACCGAGCTGATGCCGCACCGGCCGCGCCGCAGACGGCGCGTACCACCGGCCGCGCCCGTCCCACCGGCCCAGGCGGTCCCACCGCGGCCGACGCCGGCCCGACCGATCCCACCGAAGCCCGGCCCGGATCGGGACTAGCGCCTGTCCGGAGCCGGCGGCATCACGCGTGTGGCGTCACTTCCCACCGGAGGCCAGCTCCTGGGACCGGTCCCGGGCCGCCTCCAGTGCGCCGAGCAGCGCCGCCCGCACCCCGTGGTTCTCCAACTCGCGGATCGCCGCGATGGTGGTGCCGGCCGGTGAGGTGACCGCCTCGCGCAGTTTGACCGGGTGCTCGCCGGAGTCGCGGAGCATCACCGAGGCGCCGATCGCCGACTGGACGATCAGGTCGTGCGCGACCTGCCGGGGCAGGCCGAGCAGGATCCCCGCGTCGGTCATCGCCTCGACCAGGTAGTAGAAGTAGGCGGGGCCCGACCCGGAGAGCGCGGTGGCGGCGTCCTGCTGGGCCTCCGGCAGCCGCAGCGCCTTGCCGACCGACTGGAAGATCTCCTCCGTCCGCAGCAGGTGCTCCTCCGTGGCATGCGAACCACCGGAGATCACGCTCATCCCCTCGTCCACCAGCACGGGTGTGTTGGGCATCACACGGACCACCGCGGTGCCGGTCGGCAGCCGGGCCTCGAGCCAGCGGGTCGGAATACCGGCCGCAGCCGAGATGACCAGGCGATCAGCGCCGACGTGCGGGCCCAGCTCCTCCATCAGCGTGCCCATGTCCTGCGGCTTCACGGCCAGGATCAGGGTGTCGGCGAGCTTGGCCGCCTCCTGGTTGCTGGTTGCGGACACTCCGTAACGGGCGGCGAGCTCGGCGGCGCGTTCCGGGCGGCGCGCCGTGACCAGAACGTCCGTCGGACTCTTGCCCGCCCGCAGCAGGCCGGACAGCAAGGCCTCGCCGATTTTTCCGGTGCCGAGAAAGGCAATCCGCTGGGAGTGGACGGCGCTGCTGGTCATGGGCTGGCTCCTTGATCACCGCGACGGTTCTGCCGCCCATCCTCGCACCGGTGCCGCTTCGACCCCAGGCCCTGTCCGCTCGGCGGACCACGCGGCAGCGTCCGGCACCGGCCGACGGAGTCGGGCGCCACGCCGCGGCCGAGTTCTCAAGATCAACCGTGGCCACCCCGGAGCCACGGGGAAAGCCGTACTCGAACCAGTTCGCCGTGATTTTCCCCCCGGCGTGATCGTTGGGACATCGAACAGTACGCCCCCACCCACGACCGGGCGCCGCCGCATTTTGGATGACAAGATATATTTCTGACTGTCAATCAGCGTGTCACTGGATGGTCGCATGCTAGCCATGGGGACATCCGGACGCGGGAGGCGCGGTATGGCGAGGCCTGTACTGGGCGCGTTCCGGCTGGTCACCCCGCGTGGGACCGACTGGTGCCGCCAGTGACTTCATTTGACGCGACAACCCGACTACTGGCCGGACTCGCCCTCCTCCTGGGGCTCAGCCGGGGCGCCGGAAGACTGGCCACTCGACTCGGACAGCCCGCCGTGCTGGCCGAGATCGCAGTCGGAGTGATCCTCGGGCCGACCCTGCTCGGCAGGCTGCTTCCCGGCCTGCACGGCCAGTTGTTCGGAGACGAAGTACGACCGGTGCTGAACGGCCTCGCCCAGCTCGCGGTAGCGCTCTACGCGTTCGAGATCGGCCACCATCTGGTCGCCGCGGACAGTCGCTCCGGGGCGCCGACGGCGGACCGGGCCGGGACGGACGAGGCCGGGCCGGACCGGCGTGACGGCGGCGCCACGCCAGAGCCGGGCAGCCGGCCGGGCGCACCGATCATGCTCGCCCTGGTGTCACTGCTCGCCCCGGCCGTCGCCGGTCTGGCCCTCGCGCCGTGGCTCTTCGGACAGCGGCTGGCCGGTGCGGGCACCGGGCCGTGGGCGTTCGCGCTCTTCCTGGCTTGTGCACTCGGAGTGACCGCCGTGCCGGTGCTGGCCCGGATCCTGCAGGACCGCGGCCTGGAGCAGACCCCGGTCGGACGGCTCAGCCTGCTCGCCGCCTCGATCGGCGACGGCGCCTGCTGGTGCCTGCTCGGGCTCTCCCTCTGGGCAGCCGGCCGGATGGGCTGGCCGCAGCTGCTGGCCGCCGCTCTCGCCACGGGCTGCGCGGGCCTGCTGGCCCGCCGCCGCACCGCTGCCGCCACTGCCGCCGCTGCCGCTGCCGACGGCCGTGACACGGCGGATCGGCCCGAACGTTCGACGAGTCAATCCGGACCGGCACGGGCCTGGGCGGCGGCGCACTCCCGGCTTGAAACAGCGCGCGGACGGCGCGAAACCAGCGCCGTGACGCTGACCGGCGCGATCTGCCTGGCCGCGGCGTGCTCGTCCGCACTCGGCCTGCACCCGCTCTTCGGCGGCCTGGTACTCGGCCTGGCCTGGCCGACGCAGCGCGCCACCACCACTCCCCCGCCACCGGCCGGCGCCCAGCCCCCCGGAGTACAGCGCACGCCCCTGGCCGCGATCGGGCCGCCGCAGCCACCCCAACCGCAATCGATCCCCGTGATCAGCCAGCTGGCCGCCGTCCTGCTGCCCTGCTTCTTCCTGGGCGCCGGCCAGCAGGTCGATCTCGGCCGGGACCTGACCGACGCCGGCTTCCTCGCCCTGGTCGCCGTCCTGCTGGTGGTCGCCACCGTGTCGAAGCTCGCGGCCTGCACGGTGGTCGGCGCGCGCTACGGGTTCGCCGGCCGCGACGCGCTGCGCCTCGGCGTGCTGATGAACACCCGCGGGCTGACCGAGATCGTCGTGCTGACCACCGGCTACCAGGCCGGGCTCATCGGCCACCGGCTCTTCGAGGCGCTACTGGTCGTCGCCCTGCTGGCCACCGCGATGGCCGGGCCGGCCCTGGCGCTGCTCACCCCGGACAGCGGTCCGGAGAACACCGCGCAGGAAGACACCGCGCAGCAGGACGGAGTGATGGAGAACGGGATGCCGGAAGCGGCGCGGTCTCAGCCGACCAGCTTCTCGTAGACGAGCAGCGTGCGCTCCGCGACACCGGTCCAGGAGAAGTGCTCGACCGCCCGGTCCCGCCCGGCCGCGCCGAGGCGTTCGGCCAGCTCACGGTCGTCGATCAGCCGGTTGATCGTGCTCGCGAGTTCCTGTGCGAGCTGCTCCGGGTCGGCCGGCTCGCCGGTGCCGTCGGGCAGTTGCTCGTACGGGACGAGCAGACCGGTGGCGCCGTCCTCGACGACCTCGGGGATCCCGCCGACCGCGGTCGCGACCACGGCGGTTCCGCAGGCCATCGCCTCGAGATTGACGATGCCCATCGGCTCGTACATCGAGGGGCAGACGAAGACCGTGGCGTGCGTGAGCAGTTGGCGCAGGCTGCGGGTCTCCAGCATGCCGTCGATCCGGACCACGCCCTCGCGGACCCGGCCCAGCTCCTCGATCAGCGCGGCGACCTCGGCGTCGATCTCCGGAGTGTCCGGCTGGCCGCAGCAGAGCACCAACTGCGCGTCGGGGTGCAGGCCGAACGCGGCCCGCAGCAGGTGCGGCAGACCCTTCTGCCGGGTGATCCGGCCGACGAAGAGCACGATCGGGCGGCGCGGGTCGATGCCGAAACGTTCCAGCGCGTCGGTGCGCGGGTCGGCCCGGTAGTCATTGGTGTCGATCCCGTTGTGGATGACGTGCACCTTTGCCGCGTCAACCTCGGGATAAGCGGTGAGGATGTCCTCGCGCATCGCGGCGGAGACCGCGATCAGCGCATCGGCCGCTATCGCCGCGGAGCGCTCCATCCAGCTGGAGAGCGCGTATCCGCCGCCCAGTTGCTCGGCCTTCCACGGGCGCAGCGGCTCCAGGCTGTGCGCCGTCATGACATGCGGTACGCCGTGCAGCAGCTTGGCCAGGTGACCGGCCGCGTTCGCGTACCAGGTGTGACTGTGTACCAGGTCGGCACCGGCGCAGTCGGCGGCGATCCGCAGGTCGGCGCCGAGGAACTGCAGTGCGGCGTTCGCCCCGGCGAGGTCCTCGGGTAGCGAGTAGGCCGTGGTCCCGGCTTCGCTCCGCTCGACCCCTAGGCAGCGGACTCTGACATCGGCGAGACCGCGCATCGCGCGGGTGAGTTCCGCGGCGTGAACGCCGGCTCCGCCGTAGACCTCCGGCGGGTATTCCCTGGTCAGGAGGTCGATCCGCATGGTGTGTCCCTTCTGGGGTGGTGGTGGCGCTCAGCGTCGGACGTGGTTAGCAGCAGCCGCCGTTCTCACCCATCGGCGAGGCGGTCGGCGCCGCGGCCCCCGTGTTGGAGGTCACCAGTGGCGCCTGCTGCGTCGTCGGCGTGCTCGCCACACTGCCGGAGCTGGTGGCGAGCACACCCGCGGAGGCGAGGACGACTGCCGAGAGGAGGAGCGGAAGGACCTTGCGCATGACTACGTGCCTTTCGCCGAGCCGAATCTGTTGACAGGCAGAGTCAATCCAAGTTGACCCCAGCTGTCAATCATCAACTTGACTGCGCTGTCACCCCCCACGGAGCGTGACCATGGCGTTTCAGGGAAGAGTGGAGGAGGCTGGGAGCGTTCATCTGATGCACTGCCCCCGGCTCGGTCGGTAACCTTGGCTACTGTCAGCTGGTGGTGTAAAAGATGGAGTCAAATGGGCATCCCCGAGGTGCGGCTGAACCAGCCGTCCTCCCCGTTGACCGGAGAACCATGGACCAATCACAGAGCGGTACGAACGGGATCGGGCAGCGGCTGCGCGAGTTGCGCCAGAAGCGCGGACTCAACCAGCAGGACCTGGCCTCCGCGGACATCTCGGTCAGCTATGTCTCCTTGATCGAAACCGGGAAGCGGGCTCCCTCGGAGACGGTGCTCAAAGCACTCGCCGACCGGGTGGGGTGCACGGTCGACTACCTGAAGACCGGCAGGGACGACGCCCGGGTCAAGGAGCTGGAGCTCAAGGTCGCCTTCGGGGACATGGCGCTGCGCAACGGCTCCAACGGTGAGGCGCTGCAGTCCTACAGCGAGGCGCTGGCGAACTCCCCCCTGCTCGGCGAGGCCACGATCCGGCGGGCCAGGCTCGGCCAAGCGCTGGCCTTCGAGAAGCTCGGCCGCCTGGAAGCCGCGATCCAGCTCTTCAACAAGCTCTTCGAGGACCCGGGAACCGTTCCGGGCTCAGCGGAGTGGGCTCAGCTCGCGGTGGCGCTGTGCCGTGCCTACCGCGATGCCGGCGACCACGTGCTGAGCGTTGAGATCGGCGAGCGGGCCATGAAGCAGCTGGACGGCCTGGGCCTCGACGTCACCGACGACCACATCCAGCTCGGCTCCACGCTGATCACGTGCTACTTCCACCGCGGCGATCTGACGCACGCCCAGCTGCTGGTCGACCGGCTCACCACAGTGGCCGAGGAGAACGGGTCCCGGGTTGCTCGGGGTTCGGTCTACTGGAACGCCGCCGTGGTCGCCCGCTCACAGAACCGCGTCGCCGAGGCGCTCGCACTCACGGAACGCGCCTTGGTGCTGATGGCGGAGAACGACAACATCCGCCATACGGGCGTCCTCAAGCTCAACTGTGCCTCCTACCTCCTGGATTCGGACTCCGACGACCTTGAGCGAACGCAGGCGCTGCTGACCGATGCCCAAGCCGCAGTGCTGGACGTCGGCACCGCCATGGAGCAGGCACTGGTCGAGATCACTCAGGCTCGGTTGGCGATCCGACAGGGCAACCCGGAGCTTGCCTCCGAGCAGGCCAGCCGCGCGCTCGGCCTGCTGCGCAACGACGCCCGCTGGGAGTCGGCGCGGGCTCGAGTCCTGCTCGCCCAGGCGCAGTTCGAGAAGGGCGAGACGACGGAGGCGCTGGAGACCCTGCGGGCGACCGAGCGGCATTTGGGTCAGATTCCCCCCACCCGGCTCACCGCCCAGGTCTGGCGACAGGTCGGCGACCTCTGGCAGCACAGCGGATACGTCACCGAGGCCATGGGCGCCTACAAGCAGGCGCTCGGCGAGGTCGGCCTGCTGCCGCTGACCCAGCCCATCCGCGCCACCGTCAGCACCCGCTGATCCACCCCAGCACGATCCCGCCCCAGGCCGGGCGCCCCCCGGGCGCCCGGCCTGTCCGGGCTCAGGCCAGCGGCCGGGCCGGCGCCAGCGGCAGGTCCGGGCCCTCCGGGCAGAGCCAGATCGTGGCCAGCGGCGGCAGCGTCAGTTCGGCGCTGAACTGCTGGCCGTGCCAGGGCTGGTGCTGGGCCTGGTACGGCTCGGTGCGGCCGGCCCCGCTGCCGCCGAAGCCGGGCTGGTCGGTGTCCAGCACGGGGTGCCAGCGGCCGTCGGCCGGCAGGCCGATCCGGTAGTTCACCCGTACCGTCGGGTTGAGGTTGCTGACGCAGACCAGCAGCCGGCCCGCCGCGTCCCGCCGGACGAAGGAGTAGACGTTGTCGGCCGCCGCGTCGGCGTCCAGCCACTGGAAGCCGTGCGAGTCGGAGTCCAGCTGCCACAGCGCCGGGTAGTCCTGGTACACCCGGTTGAGCTCGCCGACCAGGCGCTGCATGCCCCGGTGGTCGGCGGCGGCCTGGTAGCTGTCGTCGAGCAGCCACCACTGCGGTCCGCCGTCGTGGTCCCACTCCGCGCCCTGGGCGAACTCCTGGCCCATGAAGAGCAGGTGCTTGCCCGGGTGGGCCCACATGAAGCCGAGGTAGGCCCGCTGGTTGGCGCGCTGCTGCCACCAGTCGCCGGGCATCTTGTTGACCAACGAGCCCTTGCCGTAGACGACTTCGTCGTGCGAGATCGGCAACACGAAGTGCTCGGAGTACGCGTAGACCATCGCGAAGGTCAACTCGTTGTGGTGGTACTGCCGGTGGACGGTGTCGCGGGAGAAGTACCGCAGCGAGTCGTGCATCCAGCCCATGTTCCACTTCAGGCCGAAGCCGAGGCCGCCGGACTCGGTCGGGCGGGTCACCCCGTCCCAGGAGGTGGACTCCTCGGCGATGGTGACCACACCGGGGTTGCGGCGGTAGACGGTCGCGTTCATCTCCTGCAGGAAGGCGACCGCGTCCAGGTTCTCCCGGCCGCCGTACTGGTTGGGCAGCCACTTGTCGTGGTCGCGGGAGTAGTCGAGGTAGAGCATCGAGGCGACGGCGTCCACCCGCAGGCCGTCGATGTGGAACTCCTCGCACCAGTACACCGCGTTGGCGACCAGGAAGTTGCGCACCTCGGGGCGACCGTAGTCGAACTCCAGGGTGCCCCAGTCGGGGTGCTCGGCGCGGCGCGGGTCGGCCGGCTCGTAGAGCGGCTCGCCGTCGAACCGGGCGAGCGCGAAGTCGTCCTTCGGGAAGTGCGCCGGCACCCAGTCCACGATCACGCCGATGCCGGCCCGGTGCAGCGCGTCGATCAGGAACTTGAAGTCGTCCGGCGTGCCCAGCCGGGCGGTCGGCGCGTAGAAGCCGGTGACCTGGTAGCCCCAGGAGCCGCCGAACGGGTGCTCCATCACCGGCAGGAACTCCACGTGCGTGAAGTTCAGTTCGCGCAGGTAGGCGGGTAGCTCCTCGGCCAGCTGCCGGTAGCTCAGGCCCGGCCGCCAGGAGCCCAGGTGCATCTCGTAGACCGACATCGAGGAGTGCAGGTAGGAGTTCCGGGACCGGTGCGCGAGCCAGGAGTCGTCGTTCCAGACGTACTCCGAGCTGTACACCACCGAGGCGGTGGCGGGCGGGAGTTCGGTGCGCCGGGCGAGCGGGTCGGCCTTCTGCAGCAGCCGCCCGTCACGGGTCGCGATCTCGTACTTGTAGACCGTCCCGTCGCCGATGCCCGGCACGAAGAGCTCCCAGACGCCGCTGGAGCCCAGCGAGCGCATCGGGAACCCGGTGCCGTCCCAGAAGTTGAAGTCCCCGATCACCCGGACGCCGACCGCGTTCGGCGCCCAGAGCGCGAACGCCACGCCGGTGACGCCGTCGATGGTGCAAACCCGGGAGCCGAGCGCCTGCCAGAGCTGCTCGTGCCGGCCCTCCCGCACCAGGTGCAGGTCCAACTCGCCGAGTGTCGGCGCGAACCGGTAGCCGTCCTGCTCGATCTGCTCGGGCGCCTCGGCCTGCGCATCCCCCTCGGCGGTGCCCTTCGGGGTGACCACGAACCGGTAGTCGGGTATCCAGCCGGTCGGCATCAGGCCGGTGAAGAGCCCGTCCTCGCCGGGCGCGAGCGCGATCCGCCCCATCGCGGTCTCCAGCAGCACCCGTTCGGCTCCCGGGCGCAGTGCCCGGACCGCCACCCCGGCCTTGCCGGAGTGCGCGCCGAGCACTGCGTGCGGGTCGTGGTGGCGGCCCGCCAGTAGCCTGGCCACCTCCTCCTCAGCCGGCCGCGCCGGAGCGAGCTGCAGGACCGGTGGGTCCAGTTCAAGGGCGAGGCGCGGTGTCACGAGAGTGGTTCCTTCTTTCGAGCGGCCGCTGCAGCAGCCGCAGGTCCGGGGACGGAGTCGAGGATCGGGAATCGGGGAGCGCGTGGAGCCGTGCGGTTCAGCGCCCGTGGACCAGGCGCTGGATCGCGGCGAGCGGGATGGGCAGCCAGTCCGGCCGGTGCTGGGCCTCGTAGACGGCCTCGTACACCGCCTTCTCGGCCTCGAACGCCCGCAGCACCACCGGGTGGCAGTGCGGGTCGGTGCCGCCGGCAGCAGCGTAACCGGCGGTGAAGGCCCGGCGGTTACGAACGGCCCAAGCATAGGCCCGCCGACTCTGCCGCAGCTTGTTCGCCGACCGCTCCGCCTCCTCGGCGGCCGACAGCAGCGACGGCGCCGAGGGGTCCGCGGACGCCTCGCCGTCAGCACCCGCCGACCCACCCTCCTCCGGGGGCAGCCCGGCCAGCGCCTGCTGGGCGGCGTAGTCGTAGGAGCGCAGCATGCCGGCCACGTCCTTGAGCACCGGCTGCGGCAGGTGCCGCTCGGCCACCGGACGGGACGGCTCGCCCTCGAAGTCGATGACCTTCCAGCCGTCGTCGGTGCGCAGCACCTGGCCGAGGTGCAGGTCACCGTGGATCCGCTGCCCGGGCAGGCCCTGGCCGCGCACCGCGATCTTCGCGAAGTCCTCGTAGAGACCGGTCAACCGGCCCTCGTAGGGCTCCAGTTCCGGCACCACCCGGACCGCCGTGCGCAGGTCGCGGCGCATCTGGTCGACCTGGGCCAGCACCTGCTCCGGGCCGAGCTCGACCTGCGGGAACGCCTCGGCCAGCGCGCTGTGCACCTCGGCGACCGCGGCGCCCAGCGCCCGCGACTCGGCGGTGAAGCCGCCGACCGCCGGGACCGTCTTGCAGATGCCGGTGACGCACTCGGCGGCCTGCTCGACCGCCAGCTTCCAGCCGTCGCCGAGCGCCGGCAGGAACTCCTCCAGGATGCCGAGCACGACCGACTCCTGCGGGTCGCCGTCGGTGTGCATCCAGCCGGTGAGGCCCGGGATCCGCCGGCACTGCACCCGGGTGAGCGCGCGCAGCGCGTCGGTCTCCGGGTGCGGTCCGGGCTCCGGCTGCCGGAAGATCTTGAACAGCAGCTGGTCGCCGAAGATCACCGTGCTGTTGCTCTGCTCCACCGCCAGTGCCCGCGCCGCCAGGCCGGACGGGATGGTCTTCGCGCCGGTGAGCGACATCCGCAGCACGCCGGTCTCCCCGCCCGCCGCCGTGCGCTCCAGCAGGCGCTCCATCAGCTCGTGGTCCTCGGTGGCCTCGTAGAGCTCCCAGCCGTCCCAGGGGCCGCCCGTGGCGCGGCCGATGCCGGCCGAGGCCAGCTCCGCCGGCAGCTCCGGGCGCAGGCCGACCAGCAGTTGGTAGTGGTGCTGGGCGGTGCTGCCGGCCTGGGCACCGCCGTGCTTGGCGTCCAGCAGTGAGTGCAGCAGCACCGGACCGCGCTCGGCGACGCCGACGTGACCGTCCGGGGAGCCGCCCAGCACCGAGGCGGTGACCGGGGTCAGCTCCTGGAGGCAGCCCTGCTCGTGGCTGAACCAGCGGCGGGTGACCAGCCAGGGCATCAGGGCCGGCAGTAGCGGGCGCAGCAGTGTGTCGGCCTGTAGCTCGGCGCCGTGCTCCAGGCCCACGCACTTGGCGCAGACGGGTGCGGCTTCGGAGGCGGGTACGGTCGCGGTCGCGGGCATCTCAGCCCTCCTGACGGATCGTGAGGATGTGGGCCGGCCCCTCCTCGGGGTCGAGGCGGACGTAGTTCTGCTGCTGCCACGTGTAGTCCGCGCCGGAGAGCTCGCATCGCACCTGGTACGGACCGTCTCCGGGCAGCGTGACGGTCGCTTCCTGGACCTTCTCGGGGTCCAGGTTGACGACGGTGATCACGTGGTCCGTGCCGGTCTGCTTGGCGTACGCGATGATCTGCTCGTTGTCGGTCTCCAGGAAGCTGAGGTTGCGCAGCTCCTGCAGGGCCGGGTGGGCGCGGCGCAGCCGGTTGAGCGTGGTCAGCAGCGGGGCCAGGGTGTCGGTGCGGCTCCAGTCGCGCGGGCGCAGCTGGAACTTCTCGCTGTTCAGGTACTCCTCGCTGTCCGTGCCCAGCGCGTCGTTCTCGCCGAGTTCGAAGCCGGCGTAGACGCCGTAGCTCGGCGAGAGCGTGGCGGCCAGCACCGCGCGCAGCGCGAAGGCCGGCAGGCCGACGTTCTGCACGTGCTTGGGCAGGATGTCCGGAGTGTTGGTGAAGAAGTTCGGCCGCAGGTAGGCGCCGGTCTCCTCGGTGAGCTCGGTCAGGTACTCGGTCAGCTCGGCCTTGTCGGTGCGCCAGGTGAAGTACGTGTAGGACTGCTGGAAACCGACCTTGGCGAGCGTCTGCAGCATCGCGGGCCGGGTGAACGCCTCGGCCAGGAAGACGATGTCGGGGTCGGTGCGGTTGATCTCGCCGATCACCCGCTCCCAGAAGTGCACCGGCTTGGTGTGCGGGTTGTCGACCCGGAAGATCCGCACGCCGTGTGACATCCAGTGCCGCAGTAGCCGCAGGCTCTCCGCGACCAGGCCCTCGAAGTCCTGGTCGAAGTTGATCGGGAAGATGTCCTGGTACTTCTTCGGCGGGTTCTCGGCGTACGCGATGGTCCCGTCGATCCGGTGGCTGAACCACTCCGGGTGCTGCTGCACCCACGGGTGGTCCGGCGAGGCCTGGAGCGCGAAGTCCAGGGCGATCTCCAGCCCGAGCTCGTTCGCGCGGGTGACGAAGGCGTCGAAGTCCTCGATGGTGCCCAGGTCCGGGTGGATCGCGTCGTGGCCACCCTCAGGTGCGCCGATCGCCCACGGGGAGCCGACGTCGTGCGGGCCGGCCGTCAGGGTGTTGTTCGGGCCCTTGCGGTAGGACCGGCCGATCGGGTGGACCGGCGGCAGGTAGAGCACGTCGAAGCCCATCGCCGCGACAGCCGGCAGCCGCTCGGCCGCGGTGCGGAAGGTGCCCGAGCGCATGGGCCCCTCCTGCCCGGTGCCGGGCAAGGAGGGAGGGTCCAGGGTGGCGCCCTCGGAGCGCGGGAAGAACTCGTACCAGGAGCCGTACAGCGCCCGGCGCCGCTCCACCTGGAGCTCGAAGGTGCGTGAGGAGGTGACCAGTTCGCGCAGCGGGTAGCGGGCGAGCACCTCTTCGACGGCCGGCAGCATGGCGGCCGTCAGCCGCTCCAGCGGCGGGCGGGAGCGGTCGCGCAGCGCGTCCACCGCGACCAGCACGGTGGTGCGCCCGGTGCCCTGCGGCACCCCGGCGGCCACCCGCTCCAGCAGCTGCGCGCCCTCCTCCAGCGTCAGTTCGACGTCCTGGCCGGCCGGGACCTTGATCTCGGCCCGGTCCAGCCAGCTGGTCACCGGGTCGCTCCAGGCCTCGACGGTGAACGTCCAGCGGCCCATCGTGTTCGCGGTGACCTCGGCGCCCCAGCGGTCGGTGCCGGGGGCCAGTTCGCGCATCGGCGTCCACGGTCCCGGTCTGCCGTCGGGGTCGCGCAGCACCACGTTGGCGCCGAGCTTGCCGTGGCCCTCGCGGAACAGCGTGGCGCCGATCAGGAAGGTTTCGCCGCGCACCGCCTTGGCGGGCCGACGCCCGTCCTCGACCACCGGAGTGACGTCGAGGACGGGTATTCGGCCCACCAGGGGTGCGGGCAGCGCGTCGGTGACCGGGCCGGCGGTGGCCCGCACGGCTCGATCGGTGCCGCTCACGGCACCGTTCGGTGCAGGGGTCGTCCCCTCGGCGGGGGCGACCTCGGCCGTGGACTGCGGGCGGGTTGCCAGATCGGTCATGTCCAGCTCCTGTGGGCCGTCAGGCGACACCGGCGTGTCGCCGGCTTGCGCGCTTCTCGAGTTCCTCGATGATCTGGCGGGCGAAGACGTGGCAGTGGTTGCCGGTGCGTGCGGTGACCAGGTCGTCGTCCACGACGACGTCCTCGTCCACGTAGACGCCGCCCATGTTCTTCAGGTCGCCGAGCAGGTTGTTGTGCACCACCGCGCGCCGGCCGCGGATCACACCGGCGATCGGCGCCGCCAGCCACATGCCGTGGCAGATGATGCCCTTGACGATCGCCGGGTCGGCGAAGGCCCGGCGCAGCAGCGCGGTGGCCGGCGGCAGCTCCTTGATGTCCTCGGTGTAGCGCAGCCGGTCGGCGACGATGCCCGAGGGGACGATCAGCGCGGCGTACTCCTTGAGCGCGTACTCGTCCATGCCCTCGAAGGACTCGGTCACCTCGAACGGCATCCGGTGCTCGTGGCCGCGGAAGACGATCCGCTCGTTGCCCCACATCCGGGTGAGGAAGTGGACTTCGGCGCCCTCCTCGGCGAACCTGCGCTGGTAGTAGAGGATCTCCGGTTCGTAGAAGTCGCTCTCCATCAGGACGGCGATCTTCTGGCCCTTCAACGCCATGGAACTCTCTCCTTCTGGTCCGGTCCGGGCAGCTCGTAGACCAACCGGTCTCAGGAGGAGCGGCCGATGACGAGGTCGATCAGGAACGGTCCGGGGTGCGCGAGCGCCTCGGTGATCGCCGGCGCCACCTGCTCGGGCTTCTCGACCCGGATCGCGCGGACGCCGAGCGACTCGGAGAGCGCGGCGAAGTCGATGGCGGGCGTGGTGAGGTCGAACATGTCCGGGAAGTCGTGGTGCTCGACGTCCACGGTCTTCCAGTAGACCTCGATGTTGTTGTCCAGCAGCTGGTAGCGGCCGTTGTTGCAGATCACGAACTTCGCCGCGATGTTGTAGCGGGCCGCCGTCCAGAGCGCCTGGAACGTGTACATGCTGCCGCCGTCGCCGGTGAAGCCGATGACGGTGCTCTCCGGGTGGGCGAGCTTGGCGCCGACCGCGCCGGGGATGCCGACGCCGAGCGAGCCGCCGCGGGTCGTCATCTGCTGGAGCGGCTTGTTCGACGGCAGGTGGCGGAAGAGGGCGGGCCCGGAGGTCAGCGCCTCGTCGAAGACGATCGTGTCCTCGGGGATCTGCTTGGCGAGCTCGTAGCCGAAGAGCGCGGCGGTGACCGTCTGGCCGTCGTTCTGGAAGTCGGCGATGTCCTTGGCGATCGCCGCGGCGCGCGCGGCCTGCTTCGCCCGGCCGGACTCGGCGAGCCGGGTCGCGGCGTCCGACTTGCGCTCGGCGGTCATCTTCCGGGTCAGCGCCTCGGTCAGCCGGGGCAGCGTCTCCTTGGGGTCGGCCAGCAGGCCGAGGTCCACCGGGAAGTTCTTCGCGATCGCGCCGCTGTCCAGGTCGAGGTGGACGATCTTCGCGTCCGGCGCGAAGACGCCGTCCAGCAGCGGGTAGACCTCGGGCAGTGTGTAGGTGCCCACGATCAGGATGCCGTCGGCGGCGCCCGTCACCTTCTGGCTGACCTCGCCGAACATGTGGCCCAACTGGCCGCCGTACAGCGGGTGCTCGGCCGAGAGGTTGACCTCGGCCCAGTCCGCGCCCCAGACCTGGGCGCCCCAGGCCTCGGCGAACGCCGCGAACTCGGCGTGCGCGCCGGAGAAGTGGACGCCGTCACCGGCGATGATCAGCGGTCGGCGGGCCGGCGCGAGCAGCTCGGCGGCCTGCTCCAGCGACGCCGGGGTGGGAATGCTCGTGGTGGTGAGGAACGAGGTCGGGACCGCCTCCTCGGTGGTCTCGGCGTCCATCACGTCGGCCGGCAGCACGACCAGCACCGGCCCGTAGGGCGGGGTCGCGGCGACCTTGATGGCCCGGCGCAGCACCCGCAGCGTGGACTGCGGGTCCACCACGCGGGTCGCCCACTTGGTCACCGGCTTGGCCATCCCGACCAGGTCGGCGGCCATCTGGGCCTCCATGCTGTCGTAGGCCAGGCCCGACTCGCCGACCACGCAGACCAGCGGCGCGTGACCGCGCATGGCCTGGTACAGCATGCCGATCCCGTTGCCGAGGCCGACACCGGAATGCAGCTGGAGCAGCGTGGGCTTGCGGGTGGCGCGGGCATAGCCGTCGGCGACGCCGACCACCACGGCCTCCTGCAGCGAGAGCACGTACTCCAGTTCGGGGAAGTTGCGGAGCTCGTCCAGGAAACCCTGCTCCACGGTCCCCGGGTTGCCGAACATGTACTTGATGCCGTCGGCCTTGAACTGTTCGAGCATTGCCACCCGGGCCGGCCTGCTAGCCATAGCTCTCTGCCTCACTTCTGCAATGTCGCGACTGCGATGTCTCTGCGATGTCGGGGGGTGTCGTGCTGTGGCAACCAGGTTGGGCGGGCGGCCGCGCGGTGCGCGCCGTTGATGCGGCCGCCCGCCAAGGGGCCGCGCTGGGGAGGCTGCCGGCTCAGGCCCGGTAGAGGTCCGGCTGGAAGCCCCACTGGCGCAGACCCTGCTCCAGGACCTCGACGACCTTCTGGCCGGTGAGGTAGGAGTCCGGGGTGGAACGCCCGGTGACGAACGGGAAGTCCACGATCACCGAGGTCTCGTGACCGTAGTTGCCGTGGTAGGCACCACGCGGCGCGGTCGCGTCGCGCAGGATGTACTCCAGCGGGTACGGCGGCGGGCCGATCACGAAGTCGGTACCCATGAAGCCGGTGCCGTCCTTGTAGTCGTACTCGATGCAGTGCCCGGTGACGTGCTTGTTGCGGATGATGCTGAGGCGGTCGTCCATCTCACGGGCGAACGCGAGGCAGGCGACGCCGTAGCACTCGGCCGCGACGACCAGGCCCTCCTTGTAGAAGGCCAGGATCAGGTCGTGCACCCGCCAGTTGTTGGCGAGGTCGACGATCGGGCCGCTGCCGCCGACGATCAGCAGCGCGTCGTAACGCTCCGCGATCTGCGACTGCACGTGGTCGCGACGGCTGTTGTACGTCTCGAACGCGCGCAGGAAGTCCGGGCGGCTGCGGTACGGCCGGTCCGGCAGCCAGGACGAGATGTCCAGCGGGTTGTCCAGTCGGTCCGACTTCTCCAGCGCGATGACCTTGTCGGCCATCTCGGCGCTGGTCACCGACTTGCCGAGCGGCGGGTCGATGTACTCCGGGTCGAAGCTCGGCGGCAGTGCCACCGGACGCTTGCCGGTCGCGGTCGCGAACGTGACCTCGTACCCGGCCTTGTCGAACGTCTCCAGGGGCCCGACCAGTTCCTCGCCCCAGTAACCGTATTCGGAAAGAACGATGAGAATGCGCTTCTTCGCCATCGGCGATGGTCTCCTTCAGTGGGAGGAATGCTGGTGGCGGATCAGATGCCGGTCCACCGTTAGCCAGTGGCCTCTCAGCCGGAATCCGAGGCGTCCAGGGGCAAGGCGGCCCGAGCCTCGATTCCTCACCATGCTCTCGGTGGCCCGACGAGGGGTCAATCATGATCGCGACCACCCGTTCGACAGTGCTATCTCGCTACCGGCACTCGTACAGGTCACGCGCGGTGCCCGTCGGATCGCTCCGTGCCAGGTCAGACCCCTGGTCGGGGTGCCGGCCCGGTCCCGTTCAGTCGCCGGTCGGCCACCGGTCAGCTGCCGGTCGCCGGCCGGGAACGGCTGCGCGTCCACCAGTGCGGCATCCGCAGGAAGAGCACCGGCCGGCCGGTCGCGATGAGCCAGTACTCCAGCAGGTTCAGCGCGGCGACCAGCACCGTGACGATCGCGGCCACCGCGAGCGCCGGGATCACCGGCGCCAGCGGCGTCACCGCCAGGCAGGCCAGCGCGGTGCAGAGCCGGCTGACCGCGGCCGCGCCGTACATCCGCCAGCGCGAGTAGCAGAAGCCCAGCACGTACAGCCCGGCGCCGGGCGCCAGCAGGTAGCCGGGCAGCTCCTCGGCCGGCCCCAGCGGGTGCGCGATCAGCTCCCGCAGCCCGACCGCGACGCAGATCACCGCGAGCAGGTAGCAGAAGTGCGCGTAGTGGAAGACGTCCCGCAGGATCCGGGCCTGCGACGGGCTGGTCGCCAGGCTGTGCCGCACGGCCGGCGCGCCGAAGTGGAAGTACGTCCACCAGAGCCCGATCACCAGCATGAAGCCGACCAGCAGCGCACCCAGCTGGGCCAGGCCGAGCGGCCCCTGCGCGGCCTGGGTGCCGAGCGCCACCACGGTCTCGCCGAGCGCCATGATGACGATCAGCCCGAACCGCTCGGGCAGGTGCGCGGACTCCAGTTTGATGTGGTCCAGGCGGTTCCCGAAGAAGGCCGGCCCGGCCACCTCCAGCAGCGCGCCGGCCGCCCACAGCCCGGTCCGCCAGGCACCGTGCTCCAGGCCGCCGGCCAGGAAGAGCGGGCCGGAGACGAGCAGCCCCAACGAGAACGGCTCGATCCGCAGCGACCCGTAGAAGTGCAGCCGGTGCATCTCGGCCCAGAGCAGCAGTCTCAGCAGCACGAAGCAGATCGCGAAGAGCAGTCCGCTGCTCTCGAAGGCGCCGGGGATCGCGGCGGCCATCGCCAGCCCGATCGCACCCATCACGAAGAGCAGCAGCCGCCCGCGCGGCCCGTCCAGCCGTTCGCCGGAGGCGTTGCCGAGCAGCGTGACGCTGTTCCAGCCCCACCAGAGCGGCACCGCCAGCACCAGCGTGTGCAGGACGCCGCCGAGGTCCACCGCCTTGTGCAGCGTGCCGGCGATCTCCGTGATCACGAAGACCCAGACCAGGTCGAAGAAGAGCTCGGCCCAGGTGACCCGTTGCTCGCGCCCGCCGTCCGGCTCGGCCGGCAGCTCGAGCGCGGTGTCGTCCGCCGGCTCCAGCCGCCGGACCGTGCGGGCCACCGCGGCGGCCCGGTCCAGTGCCACGTTGTACAGGCCGATGCCGCCCCGGTGTACTCGGTCCTGCGCCATCGGTCACGCGCCCTTGAGCTCGGGCGGATAGAGGAAGTAGTTGGCGGCCGAGGCGGCCTGCGAGCCCTCGTGCACGGCCGCGCTGACCTGGTGCGAGTGCAGCGAGGTCACGTCGCCGGCCGCGTACACCGCCTCGACCGAGGTCTTCTGCTCGGTGTCGACCGCGATGTAGCCGGTCGGCGCGAGCTTCACGCCGAGCTGCTGGGCCAGCCGGGTCTCGGGGGTGGCGCCCTGGATGCTGAACAGCGCCTCCAGGCCGATCCGCTGCCCGCCCTTGGTGATCACGGTCCGGATCCGGCCGTCCTCGCCCTCGACCCGGTCGATCTGGTCGTGCACCACCTCGATGCCGGCCGCCGCCATCCGGCGGCTGTACACCTCGCTGATCTCGTTGCTGTGACTGTTCGTCAGCAGTCTCACCCGGTCGCTCAGGCTGTGCATCTGCATCGCCTCGCCGGCCGCCGCGTCGGTGTGGCCGACCACCAGGATGTCCCGGCCGCGGTTCTCGTAGCCGTCGCACGCGATGCACCAGAACATCGACTCGCCGACGTACCGCTCCCAGCCGTGGAAGTGCGGGAAGTGGTCCAGTACGCCGGTGGCCAGCACCAGCGTGCGGGCGTGCCAGGAGTGGGTCTGCGACTGCGAGTGGACGGTGAAGCCGGTCTCCGCGCTGCCCTCGACCCGCAGGATCGCGTGGTGCAGGATCTGCGCGCCCGGGTAGTCGGCGAGCTGCTGCACCGCCCGCGCGCGCAGTTCGACGGTGGCGATGCCGCCGGGGAAGCCGATGTAGTTGCGGTTCACCTGGTGGTGGGTCGAGCGGCCGTGCCCGGTGTCGAAGACCAGCACCTGGCGGTTGTAGCGCGCCAGGCAGAGCGCTGCGGACAGACCGGCGGGACCACCGCCGACGATGATCGCGTCGGCGGTCGCGCGGGGGCTCGGCGAGGGGGTCTGTGCTGTCATCTCGTCAACTCTCCCTGTGTCGGACACCGTGCGGCCCGAACCGCAGGTATGGCCCAGTGAATACGAACCTATCCGGCCCCGGGAGCGGCCCGCGGCGGAAAGCCGGGGATATCGGAGTTCCCTTCGGGAGGTTGGTGACACTGCGTCAGAAGGACTCGGTACTACGTCATGTCCAAACCCGACATGCCCGCTAAGCTGCACACTTGACGCAAATGCAGACAGGCGGAATCCTTGCTGTCAAGTCCGTTCGGAGTGCGCATTAAAGTCGCTGGAAGGGGCGGCGAACGACCCTTGTGAATAACACTTCCGAAACTCGGCCGACGGCGGAGGAATCACGCACATGAATGCCACTCAAGGACGGTTCGGACCGAATTCGACGGCGGCGGAGGTGATCGCCGGGCACAACCTGAGCGGTCGCGACGCCGTGGTCACCGGCGCGCTCAGCGGGATCGGGGTGGAGACGGCCCGGGCGCTGGCCGGCGTCGGCGCGCGGGTGGTGGTGGCCGGCCGGGACGAGAAGCGCGGCGCCGCCCTGGTGCAGCAGCTGCGCGCGGAGACCGGCAACCCGCAGATCTCCTTCGGCCTGCTCGACCTCGCCTCGCTCCGCTCGGTCGCGGCCTTCACCGAGCAGTACCTGGCCTCCGGCAACCCGCTGCACCTGCTGATCAACAACGCCGGCGTGATGGCAGCCCCGTTCGGCCACACCGAGGACGGCTTCGAGCTGCAGTTCGGCACCAACCACCTGGGCCACTTCGCGCTCAGCACCGGCCTGCTGCCGGCGCTGCGGGCGGCCGGGCGGGCCCGGGTGGTCGCGCTCTCCTCGCACGCGCACCGGATCTCGCACGTGCACCTGGACGACCCGAACTACGAGCACCGCCGGTACGACCCCTGGGGTGCCTACGGGCAGTCCAAGACCGCCAACTCGCTCTTCGCGGTGGGCATGACGGAGCGTCACGCGGGCGCCGGGATCACCGCCAACGCCGTGATGCCCGGCATCATCATGTCGCCGCTGTACCGGCACACCCCGCAGTGGAACGCGAGCACCGCGGCGGCCGTCGAAGCCGGCGACACCCCGGCGCCCGGGTGGAAGACGATCGAGCAGGGCGCGGCCACCTCGGTCTGGGCCGCGGTGGCCCCGGAGCTGGAGGGCGTCGGCGGCAAGTACCTGGACGACTGCGCGGTCGCCCAGCCGTGGCCGGGCGACGGGCGGGGCATGCCGACCGGCTACTACCAGCCGTACGCGCTGGACCGGGAGTACTCCGACCGGCTGTGGGACCTCTCCGAGCGGCTCACCGCCCGGTAGAGCCTGTCTGACCCGGGGCCGCGCCCGCCACATACGCGTGGCGGGCGCGGCCACCTGGGCCACGCCCGCCACGCGGGGGTCTGCGGGATCCGGCTCGCCGCGAGGGCCGAGCCGGTCGGTCAGCCCGCGTCCTCCTGGAACCCACTGACATCCTCGTCCGCCTCCAGTTCCTGGAGCGCGTGGAACCCGAGGGCAGCCGAGGCCAGCGTCACGTGGTGGTGCCAGCCGCGGAACGAGCGGCCCTCGAAGTCACCCAGACCGTACGCCTGCCGTAGCCGCTCGTGGCAGGCCGCGGCGCGGTGCCGCAGCTCGGCCAGCGCGACCGTGTCGGCGAGGCGCTCGGCGGGCAGGTTGGTCATCCAGTAGGTGCGCGGCTGCGGCCTGCCGAACGGCCACTCGACCACCAACTGGCGAGGGTTGCCACGCTGCCACCCGGAGAGCGTCGGGCGAGGCGGCAGCGAGCCGGAGAGCGGCGCGATCATGAACTGCGAGTGCCGGACGGCGGCGTCCAAACCGTCCTGCCAGGAGATCATCGCCCGCTCGGCGCGACCGCTGACCGCGTGCGCGACCTCGACCGCCGGCCGCGACTGGCCGCGCGGGCGGCCGGGAGCGCTGGGAAGCGGCAGCTGGGTGGTCGGGCCGACCTCGACCAGGTAGCCCTGGCCGCGCTCTTCCAGACCGAGCAGCAGCGGTTCGACGTCCTGCTCGTAGCTCCAGTTCGCCAGGATCGGCGCCGACGGCACGTCCCACTCGAGGATCTCGTCGAGCGACTCGAGGACGTAGCGCCACCGGGGGCGGTGCCGTTCGTCCATCGGGACGTGCGCCTGGGTGCGCAGCTCGTGGTCCTGGTCCCAGTGCCTGGGCAGCATCAGGTGCCAGTTCACCGGTAGGCAGCTGTCCCGGTGGACCAGTGAAGTGGCCAGGCCCAGCTGGCAGTTCATCACCCGGCCGGCCGAGCCGACGAACTGGCGCCCGACACCGGCGGAGCGGGTGCCGTTCTTCGGGAACACCACTTCGTCGAACGCCCAGGCCTCGGGTGGCTGTGCGTTCGCCACCCGCTCCGCCAGATAACGGCGGACCGAGTCGTAGGCCCAGGTGCTCTGGTTCACGAACTGCTGGATCGGCTGAACGACCCGGCGACCGAGCACGTGCTCGGTGATGTTGGCGGGTGTCCGCCGCCCTTCGGTGTGCAGTAGACCGCGGAGGTATACCTCGCCCCAACGGCGCTGGTCCGAGCGGGCGAAGCAGGCGAACAGCTCCCGGCAGTAGTCGGAGATTCCGTCCTGCCGCTCCCCCGCGGACGGATCACGGAATTGCGAAATCGAGGCCACAGCGGGGTCCTTCCGGTGTTGAGATGATGCGCCCCGTCCTCCCCCGACCGAGGGGGAGTGGCCGGAGGAGGACAGGGGGTTCGTCGGACTACTCCTCGCCGGAGCCGGACTGCTTCGGGTCGAGGACGAAGGCGTCGGTATCGACCAGCGCCTGGGTGATCTCGGGCAGGGCCGAGCCGACGATGACGAAGTCGGTGTCCAAGCCGTTCTTGGTGCGCTGGAAGAGCAGCTCGTTGATGGCCGGGCGGGCGATCTCGGTGAGCTTGTGCAGGTGGAACTCCACCCGGTTCGGCTTCACCGCCAGCGCCTCGTTCAGGCCACGACGGAACTTCTCCAGCTCGGCCTGGTCAACGACACCGTCCAGGTACACATGGGCGGTCTTGCCGTCGAAGTCGCTGGTGATCCGCAGCCGCATGTCGGCCGGCTCGATGTCCACCCGGACCCGCAGCGGCTCGCTGCTCTCCGGCAGCTTCACCGCCAGGCCCTTGGGGTCGAAGTCGGTGTACGGCTCGTCGTTGATCCAGACCTTGTCGATCTGGACAGCGCCGTCCGGCAGCATGTCCGGCGAGACCCGCAGCACCCGGTCCGGGAACGCGTCGGGACGCGGCCGGAAGTGCAGCGTCAGCGGCGTGGAGGTGAGCAGCAGGCCGGTGTACGCGGCGGCCAGGTAGCACAGCTCCAGCGCGTGGTAGCCGGCCATCGAGTGGCTGCCCTTGAGCCGCTCGGTGCCGAGCAGGTACGGCAGGCCGTTGGCCAGCACGTTGAAGTACACGCCGCCGTCGTCGTAGTCGAGGAAGGAGGAGTTGTAGAACGCCGCCGCCTCGCGGGCCAGCCGCTTGTGCTCCAGGTCGCCGCCGACACCGGCCAGGATCAGGTAGGCCAGGATCGACTGCTCCTGCTGCCACCACGCCTTGCGGTCGTGCCAGACCAGCCGGTGCGCGCCGCTCTCCGGGTCGAGCTGACGCTCGACCACGTCGTACCAGCCGCCGCGCTGCTGGTCGCTGCCGACCGCCGGCATGATCTCGGCGATCCGCTCGGCCAGCTTCGCGTACTCGGGCTTGTCGTGCAGGGCCCGGATCCGGGTGAGGTTCCAGGCGATCTTCAGGTTGTGCCCGACCACCGCGCGGTCCTGCTGCCAGCCCCAGGTGCGGTCCGGGCTCCAGTCCTCGTGGAAGCGCTCCTGCACGAACGGGCTGTTCGGCTCGTCCGGGAAGTACTTCGTGATGGTGTCGGCGGTGTCTTCGAGCAGCTGCGCGAAGTCCTCGCGGCCAGTCGCCAGGTACGCGTTGATCAGGTACGCGGGGGCGTGGTCGCCGACCGAGTTCCAGTTCTTGCGCGAGCGGTTGCGGCCCAGCGCGTCGGAGCGCGGGTCCATGGAGACCGGGTCGACGTGGGAGAAGAAGCCGCCCTTCTCCTCGTCCTTGAAGTACTTGTAGAACAGCGCGACGGTGCCGTCGATGTCGGCGAGGATCTGCGGGTCGCCGGTGATCCGGTAGGTCTGGGTCGGCCCGGCGAGGGCGTAGATCTGCTCGTACATCGGGATCGCGTTGTAGTCGTCGCCGAACTCCGAGGCGAAGACCTTGCGCTGGCCGGTCTTGTTGATGTCGATGCCGTGGTACCAGTAGGTGACGCCGGCCTTGTCGTCGGTCACCCGCATGTGGTCGCGCAGGTACTTCGTGCCGGACTCGGCCGCCTCCAGGAAGCGGTCCTCACCGGTCAGCAGGAACGCGGTGGCGAGGCCGTAGACCAGGCGGGAGATCGTGTCGGTCTCCTGGCGCACGTCCTGGCCGACGTGCTCCGGCAGGTGGGTGCCGTGCAGCGTCAGCTTGGTGCGGAAGTTGCGCCAGTCGTAGTTCCCGTCCGGGAAGTGGCCGCGCAGGTAGAAGTCCGCGATCTCGGCGGCCTGCTTGACCCACCAGCCCGGCTTCTCGAAGACGTAGCTGCCGCGGTGCTCCTCCGGGAAGGTGATCTGGCGCGCCTCGATCCGCTCGCCACCCTCCCAGTGGTAGAAGAGCGCGTGGACGAAGACGTACCGGCCCTCGGCCAGCATGTCGCGAGTCGAACCGCTGGTGTCCCGGCGGTCCTCGCCCAGGTTGCGGACGATCTCGGAACCGAGTAGCCCGTCCAGGTGGATGGTGAACTCTCGGCCGTCCGTGGTACGCAGGCCGAAGCGGTCGTTGGTCGGCTCGTAGGACGTTATGTATCCGGCAATGCTGTCCGAATACGTACGCCGGATATCGGGTGCGCTCATCAGGAGAGGCCTCCGTGGTCGGGCAGCGAGGTCAGGACGACGACACTGCGGCCGTGGGCGTGGAAGTTGTGCTCTGGGACGAGCTGCTCGGATCCCTCGGCCAGGAAGTCGCCGTCGGCACCGTGGGCGGTGTCGACCACCCGGTGCCACCGGTGGCCGTCGATCTCGGGCAGCTCGAAGTCGAGGCCCAGGTGGTACATGTTGAGGATCACGTGCAGGTCCGGCTCGCCGTCGAAGCCGGCCAGCGTGTAGGACAGCACCCGGGCGTTGCCGTCATCCCAACCGGGCTGGTGGAGCTGGGTGCCGTGCCAGGTGATCTCGGGCAGGTTGCGCTCGTTGTGCCGGTCGGTGAAGAACCGGGCCTCGCGCAGCGCGCGGTGGTTCTTGCGCAGCCCGATCATCGACTGGAAGAAGTTGCGGACCTCGGTCTCCTTGCCGGCCTGGTCCCAGTCCAGCCATGCGATCTCGTTCGCCTGGCAGTACGTGTTGTTGTTGCCGTCCTGGCTGTTGCGGAACTCGTCGCCGGCCAGGATCATCGGCACGCCGCGGCTGAGCAGCAGGATCGCCGCGAGGTTCTTGATCTGGCGGACTCGCAGCCGCTCGATCTCCTCGTCGTCGGTCGCGCCCTCGACGCCGCAGTTCCAGCTGTAGTTCTCGTAGGACCCGTCGGCGTTGTTCTCGCCGTTCGCGTCGTTGTGTTTGCCGTTGTAGCTGACCAGGTCGTTCAGCGTGAAGCCGTCGTGACAGGTCAGGAAGTTGATGCTGTTGGTGGGCAGCTCGGCGCACTTGGAGAACAGGTCGCGCGAGCCGCTGATCCGGGAGGCCACCGAGGCGACCATGCCGGCGTCGCCGCGCACGAAGCGCCGCACGTCGTCGCGGTACGGGCCGTTCCACTGCGCCCAGCGCTTACCGGGGAACCGGCCGACCTGGTAGAGGCCGGCGCCGTCCCACGGCTCGGCGATGATCTTCGTCTCGGCCAGGATGCCGGACAGCTCGATGCCCCACAGCACCGGCGGGGTGGCCATCTCGTTGCCCTCGGTGCCGCGGGAGAGCTCGGAGGCCAGGTCGAAGCGGAAGCCGTCGACGTGGTGCTCGGTCACCCAGTACTCGAGGCACTCGATGATGAACTTCGCGACCGCCGGGTGGTTCGCGTTGATCGCGTTGCCACAACCGGTGAAGTCCATGTAGTTCCGGCGGTCCCCGGACCAGAGGTGGTAGTACGTCTCGTTGGCCTGGCCGCGGAAGCTGATCGTCGGGCCGTTCTCGTTGCCCTCCGACGTGTGGTTGAAGACCACGTCGAGGATGACCTCGATGCCGGCCTTGTGCAGCTCCTTCACCATGTTCCGGAACTCGGTGACGTGGTGGAGGTTGCACGGGTCCGTGCAGTAGCCGGTGTGCGGCGCGAAGAAGCCGTACGGGTTGTAGCCCCAGTAGTCGTGGAGCGGCTTGCCGTCCGGTCCGATGCGCAGCACGTCGCGCTCGTCGAAGTCGAAGACGGGCAGTAGCTCGACGGCCGTGACGCCCAGTTCCTTCAGGTAGGGGATCTTCTCCACCACGCCGTTGAAGGTGCCCGGGTGCTCGACGCCGGCGGTCGGCGAGTTGGTCATGCCGCCGACGTGCATCTCGTAGATGACGGTGTCCGCCATCGACCGGCGCAGCGGCTCGTCGCCCTCCCAGTCGTAGGAGTCGAGGTCGAGTGCGACGCTGCGCATCGAGTACGCGACGTTGTCCTCGGTGCCGGTCGCGCGCACCCGGTCCCAGAGCGAATTGACGTTCGCCTTGGAGTAGGGGTCGAGCAGCACCTTCTTCGGGTTGAAGCGGGCGCCGTTCTCCTTGGTGGTCGGCGGCCCGTCCATCCGGTACGCGTAGACCTGACCCGATTTCAGGCCGGCCACGTGGCAGTGCCAGAAGTGGTAGCTGCGGTGTCCCTCCTGATCCAGGTTGATCACCCGGCTCGGGACGAGATCCCCGTAGTTCTCGAACAGCAGGAGCTCCACCCGGGTGGCGCGCTCGGAGAAGATCGCGAAGTTCACGCCGGTGGCGTCCACAGTCGCGCCCAGCGGCTGTGGCCGTCCCCCGGTGACCGCAAGGCCGGCCAGTGGCCCGCCCGCAGTCTCCTCCGGAAGTATCTGACTCGTAGTCATTTCAGCTGTCAACTCCCTACCCATGGTGCACCCGGAACTGTGGATTCCGGCCGGAATAATCACCCGAAGGGAATATTTTCCGGCCGCGTTCTCCGCCGTCGGCACTGCACGGGTGCAGGCGGAGGGCAGCGGCTCCGGGGCAGGTGCCCCTCGACCGCCGATCGGTCAGGCGACCGGCGTCCGGTCCCAGGAGAGCGAGCCGAAAGCCTCGCTCCAGGACAGGAACGGCGTGCCTGGTTCGTTGAAGATCTCGAAGGTCAGCCCCCGGGCCGCCGGCGTGTACAGCGCCTGCACGCAGGCCTCCGCGACATCGCTCCGGGAGACCCGGCCCGCCCCCTGGTCGCCCTGCTCCAGGCGCACCCGGCGGCCCGCCTCGTGGTCGTCGATCAGCCAGCCCGGGCGCACCACGGTGTAGGGCAGCCCCGACTCGCGGAGCACCTCCTCACCGGCGAGGCGCCAGACCAGCATCCGGCCGTAGGCGTTGAGCGGGTGACCCTGGTGCGTGGCGTGCAGCTGGCTGATCAGCACCAGGTGCGGGCGGTTGCCGCCGGCGGTGGCCGCCGCCAGCACGTTGCGCACGCCCTGGTAGAGCGTGGTCTCGGGTCGGTCCGGGCCGCGGTCCGCGGTGCCCGGCTCGACGCAGTACACGACCGCGGAGCAGTCGGCGAGCGGCAGCGTGAGGGTTTCCGGTGACCGGACGTCCCCCTGGCTGAACGCCGCCCCCGGTGCCAGGTGACGCCGGGCGTGCTGGGCACTGCGGCCGACCACGCGAACGGCTTCCCGGCGTTCCAGGAGCCGCTGCACGATGATCCGGCCGGTCCGTCCCGCTCCGCCGACCACCACCACCGGTTTGTCCATCGCCTTCTCCTCTGATGAGCCGTGCTTTTGCTGAACCGAGCCGTATCTCTGAGCCGAGCTGTAGCTGAGCCGTGCTGTGCGAGTAGTCGGGCGGGGCCGCCGGGTCAGACCCAGCGCAGGATGTCGTCCGAGTTGGTCAGGCGGGTGCCCGAGGGAAGGTTGGCGAGCGCCGGGACCCTGAGCCGGGGGTAGATGCTGACCCCGGAGAGCCGCGAGCCCGGCCAGAGCCGGGCGCCGTCGCCGACCGCCGAGAACCCCTCCAGGCGGACCGGGTTGTGCCGGTCCGACTGGATCTCGACCATCGGCCCGACGTACGTGTCGGAGAGGTCGGCGTACGGCCCGATCACGGCCGCGTCGCCGCACGAGCTGCGGCTGAGCCGGGCTCCCTCGCGCAGTTCGACGCCGTCGCCGACGTCGGCGTACTCCAAGCGGACGTCCGCGCCGACCGCCACGTGGCGGCCGATCCGAACGCCCGGTCCTATCACCACACTGCCGTCCTCGATCTTGTCGGCCAGCGTGGTGCCGGTGACGTCGTCGCGGGTGGCCAGTGAGCTCTCGTGGATCCAGTAGCGGGGCGAGGCACAGTGCGGCTCGGCCATCAGCTGGTTCATCAGCGGATAGTCGCCGGTCAGCACGTCCTTCAGGGTGACCAGGTAGTCCTCGACGTTGCCGAGGTCGCCGAGTCGGGCGATGTGGTGCGAGGCGACCGGCAGGCCGCGGCCGACGAGCCCGGGCAGCAGGTCACCGCCCCAGTCCAGCCGCTGCTGGGCCTGGCGCATCAGTTCCGGCTCGCGGGCGGCCTGGCGCAGCCGGGCGCAGTCCACCAGGTACATGCCGGCGTTGGTCGGGATCAGCGCGTTGCTGTCGCTCGCGGTCTCCGGGAACAGGTCCCGGATCCGGTCCAGCCCGGGCTTCTCCACGAAGCCCGAGACCAGGCCGCGCTCGTCGGCCTGCATCGCGCCGTACTTACCGGCCACCTCCTCGGGTGTCCGGGCCACCGCGGCCACCGTGACCACCGCGTCGGTGGCCCGGTGGGTCGCGGCCAGCTCGGCCAGCGAGAAGTCGAAGACGGAGTCCACCGGGAGCACCAGGGCCTGCCCCGTCAGGTCCCACTCCTCCAGGTTGTGCAGGGTCGCCGCGCCGGAACCCACGTTGTAGCGGTCGAAGCTCGGCCTCGAGTACCGGACCTCGACGCCGTAGCGCTCCCCGTGGCCCAGCAGCAGCTTGATCTGGCTGCGGTTCTCCAGCCCCTGCGCGACCACGTAGAACTGTCTGATGCCCTGCTCACGGCAGGCGTCGACGACCCACTCGATGAGCCGACGGCCGACGAACGGGATCAGCGCCTTGCTGCGGATGTAGTCCGCGGACTCCAGGGTGATCGGCTTGGCCCGCTCGCCGCGCCCCCCAGCCAGGATGATCCCCACGGTCCCCATCTCTCCGCCACCCATCTCGCTTCCCCACGTTGGCGACCTTGTCCAGTAATACTCAACAACAGGAGTCACAGGCTGTCAACAGGCGAGTCAAGTAGGCCGTCGAATGCCGTCCTTATCGTCACGTTCTCCGATCCAAAAGGATCATCTTGTCCCAGTCATGTCAAAGAAAATCGGACTATCATTCACGAATCACCCTCGCCCTTGCACCCGTTGCGGCAGGACGACTCCGGGCCAATCAGCCAGGACGGAGCGATTCGGACCAATCGGACTGGTGAATTTCGCGATCTGACGCACCGTCACGCCGACCTGGTCCTATCGGCGGAATCTCGTGACCTTCTGTAGCCGGTATTAAAAACAACGAAGGCTTCTCGACTGATCAGCTTAAAGAAGAGATATCTTCGGAGGAGCTCCCCCGTTTGCGGCGTGGCGCGGGCCGCCCGCCCGGTGTCCATGACATCGCGGGGGAACGGGGATCGCGGCCTTGCCCGAGGGGGGAATCACAGGATCATGGTTGAGACCGTGCGCGCGGCATTCTTTGACCTGGGCTGCGGTCCGCGGTCCCAACGCTGCCAGGACGCCCTCCGGGAGGCTGCCGCCAGGCACCGCTCGGCCGGTGACCTGGTCGTCATGGTCGGCCCGGAGGCGGAGCTGCCGCTACTCGCCGACTCGCTCGGCGTCGACGCCGACCTGCTCCTCAAGACCGGCCAGCCCTCCTTCAGTGAGAACTGCCCCGCCGCCGTGATCGAGACGATCACACTGCTCGGCCTCGACGCCGCCCGCTGCTTCGGCTACGTCGACCACGCCCAGGGACTGCGCACCTTGAGCGTGGTGGGCAACCCGCGGGTGGTCGGTATCGATCCGGAGCTCACCGAGCACGCGAGCTCCCGGGGCTGGCCCCAACTGGAGGACAGCCTGCCGGCCACCCCCGCCAACAGCAGCCCGGCCTCCCCCTAGGCCCTCTCTAGTTAAAGAGAGGCCCTAGGGGAAAACTCAGGGGCGGCCGCTCTGGCCCAGCGGCGCCGCGAGGAGCACCGTAGAGGCATGGGACACGGAGATTTGTCGCGACGCGAGAACCGGCAGCTGGCCGTCGCCTCGGCGACCACCGGGCCGTGGCGGTCGGCCGCGGCGGTGGGCGCGGTGGTCGGCGCCGCCGCCCTTGGCGTGGACGTGGTGACCGGGCACTGGTCCACCAGCATCCTGGCCGGCCCCGCCGGGCTGGCCCTGTTCTTCTTCTTCCTGGTCGGCACGGTGGGCGGCCAGCTGCGCAGGGACACCGGCGACCGCCGGCTGCGCCGCTGGGCCGACGCCCACCCCTGGCAGGCGGCGCTGCCCGCAGCGGGCTCGCTGCTCGTCCTCAACACCATCGTGCTCACGCTACTCGGCGGCTGGGGCCTGTTCGGCGCACTCTTCACCTCACTGCTGCCGGCCGGCGTCCTGCTGGTGATCGCCGGTGTCGTGGGCTCGGTCAAGGCCTCCCGAAGGAGCTGACCGAAACAGCCGAACTACGCCGCAACCAGCACAGAACGCTCACCGGGCATCCGCAAGCCGGGCGCCCGGTGAGCGAACTGTCGTGCCCGATCTGCATACTGACCGCGTGCCGATAGCCGAAGACCCCAATGCGCAACCCCCCGCCGGGGAGCCAGACCCGTTCGACAACCTCGTCCTCGACGAGGAGTTCGTCAAGAACGCCACCGTGAAGGAGCAGTCCGGCCGGACCCGGATGCTCGCCGCGAAGTGGAAGCGCCAACCGCCGCAGGCCGACACCGCCTGGCGGCCGCCGACCGAGATCCGCCGCGGCCGCTTCCAGCGGCGGGCCCGGGTGGTCGATCCGTGGGGCAACCCGAAGCGGCGCAAGCGCCTGAACTGGCAGACGCCGGTCTACGTGCTGCTCGCCGGCGCGGTGGTCGCCGCCGCGCTGAACACCAACGGGCTGCACGACTGGTACCAGAAGCACCTCGGCGGCCACTCCGACGCCGGCATCCCGATCGCGGCCCCGTGGACCCCGAAGCCGGTGATCACCCAGGCGCCGGAGACGGCCGCGCCGACCGCGGCGCCGTCCACCGAGGCCCCGCTGACGCCCACCGTCGCCCACCCGTGGGCCGGCTCCCCCGCCGAGTCCTGGCCGGCCGGCCCGGACGCGATCGTGCTGCCGCCGGCCCAGGACACCGGCGCCTTCGACAAGGACCAGGTGACGGCGGATCTGAAGCTGGTCAAGGACTTCCTGGTGGCGTCGAACCTCGACCCGGCGGTCATCGCCGGCGGGACGCCGACGGCAGCCCTGGGGATGCTGGACAGCATCAGTCTCAGCGCCGTCGAGCCGGACCTGACCTCCCCCAGCACCGAGCACAACCCAGTCAACCTCTTCAGCCGCTTCAATCCGAAGACCGCGGTTCCGGCCGGTGACGTGGTCAAGCTCCAGGGCCGGATGACCTACGACAGCGACGGAGAGAACGGGGTCACGGTGCACGTCGACTACAGCTTCGTCTACGCCGTCGTACCGGGCCCCGAGCAGTTCAAGCCGCTCCCGCCGACCTCCCCCTCCGCCTCCGCCTCCTACAACGGGCAGTCGGTGGCTTGGCTGGAACTGGACCCGAGCACCGAGGTCACTCGCGAGATCGTCCGGCGCGTGGAGGACTTCCGCTTCTACGATCCGGACCGCTACAACGTCGAGAGTGGAAAGCTGCACCTCAAGTACTGGAACGGCGATCGGGAGAACAACTACTGCGACTCCGACGACGGCTGGCTGGAGCCGTATTTCCATCCGCTTGCCGGTGGATCGGCAGCCCCGCAAGGTGGTCCCACAGTCGATCCGTACGACCGCAGCAAGCCGATGACGCCGGACAACGACGGCAAGTGCGGTACCGCCAGCCGCTCCTGACCTGCCCCCCGCCCGCCCGGTAGCCGAACTACCGGGCGGGCTCTGCATACTGACAACGTGCCGATAGCCGATGAGCCCGACCGCGGGCCCACCCCAGAGGAGCCCGATCCCTTCGAGAACCTCGTCCTGGACGAGGAGTTCGTCAAGGCCGCCACCGTCAAGGAGCAGTCCGGCCGCGCCCGGATCCAGGCTGCTCAGCAGCGTCGCACACCTTCCGCACCCCCCGCACCCATCCCGGCGGCGCCGGCCTGGCGGCCGCCGGCCGAGCCGCGCCGGCGCTGGTTCGGCCGGCCGGCCAGGACGCCGCGCCAGTCGGACCGCGACTGGCGGACGGCGTCCGCCGTGGCGCTCGCCATCATGCTGGTGATGGCCGCGCTCGACTTCAACGGCCTGCACCGCTGGTACCTCAACAACCGCGGCCCACAGATCGTCGCCCTGCCCACCTCGGCGCGGACCGAGTCACCGGAGACCGCGCAGCCGACCGCCGCACCGCCGTCCGAGCCGCCGCAGGTGGCGACCGTGGCGCACCCGTGGGCGGGGTCGCCGGCCGACACCTGGCCGGTGGGCGCGACCGGGATCGCGCTGCCGTCCGCGCAGGCGACCGGCTCCTACACCGCCGCGCAGCTGCAGCAGCGGCTCGCCTCGGTGCGCGACTTCCTGGTCGCCTCGAACCTGGACCCGGCGGTGCTGACCGGTGGCCCGCCGGCGGCGGCACTCGCGATGCTGGACGCCGCGTCCGCCCAGGTGCTCCAGGGCGAACTCGACCACCCCGACCGGCTGCACGACCCGACCTACATGTTCAGCCGGTTCGACCCGCACACCGCGGTGCCGACCGGGGACATCCCGCGGGTCCAGGGGCGGATGACCGTCGAGGGCGACGGCCACAACGGCGTCGTGGTGCACACCGACTACACGTTCGTCTACGCGCTGGTGCCGGGCCCGCAGCAGTACCAGCCGGGCGTGGCGGCGGACGTCGGCGGCGGCGGCGCCCAGACGGTGGCCCTGCGGGGAACGGCGCCGACCGCCACGGTCACCAGGGTGGTGGTCCGGCGGATCATCGACTTCCGCTTCTACGACGCCGACCCGGCCGCCGGGAAGCTGAGCCTGGGCCAGTGGCTCTCCTACGCGGGCAACAGCTACTGCGATCCGGGCAACGGCTGGCTGGAGCCGGTGTTCCCGACGCCCGGGACCGCCCCGCTCCTCCCGGGCCCGCGCCCGAGCCCGGACGCCGGCCCGAACATCGACCCGTACGACCGCAGCAAGCCACTGCCCGACCAGTGCGGGCCGGTCACGCGCTCCTGACCCTGAGCAGCCGACCCGCTCCTGATCAGAGGGGTCTAACCCCGGCGCCGCTTGTCGGGCCGCCCGGTACGCGAGGTCCTGCGCTTCGCGTACCGGGCGCTCGCCTGTTCGTACGCCGCCCGCTTCACCGACTCGCCGGGCGCCTCGACCAGGCTGCGGACGAAGTACGCGCCCGCCGCCCCGACGCAGCCGATCAGCCAGACCGCGCCGAGCGACTTCTCCTCGGCCATCCAGCCCTCCAGCGCGTCCCGCCCCTCGCTGAGCTGCTTCCAGTTGCGCAGCGCCGCCAGGCAGGAGCAGACCGCGATCGCGGCGATCAGCAGGACGTAGACGAAACCGCCGGCCTTGGACATCTGCACCCCGCCGACCGCGAAGCGCAGCACCAGCGCGCCCGCGGCCGTGGCCAGCAGCGCCCCGACGGCCACCGCGACCCTGCGCAACCAGTAGTCGCCGCCGCGGTCCACCCAGCTGGTGCCGAAGAAGCGGATGGGCTCGGGGGAGGGTGCCAGGTCACTCACGCACCCCAGTATCCCCGAGCCCCGCCGGTCACTCCGGTCGGCCCGACCCCGGCCGGCCCGGCTGCGGTCGGCGCGACACGGTCGGCCCGGTCCGGGTAGCGGCCTCAGCCTCAGCCCAGCCGGCTGACGTCGCGCACCGCGCCCTTGTCCGCCGAGGTGGCCATCGCCGCGTACGCCTTCAGCGCCGCGCTGACCGGCCGCTCCCGGTTGGCCGGGCGGTAGCCGGTGCCGGCCTCCAGCTTCAGCCGCCGCTCGTGCAGCTCCTCGAACGAGACCTCCAGCTCGACCTTGCGCCCGGGGATGTCGATCGAGATCACGTCACCGTCCTCGACCAGCGCGATCGTGCCGCCGGACGCCGCCTCCGGCGAGGCGTGCCCGATCGACAGGCCCGAGGTGCCGCCGGAGAACCGGCCGTCGGTGATCAGCGCGCAGGCCTTGCCCAGGCCCCGGCCCTTCAGGAACGAGGTCGGGTAGAGCATCTCCTGCATGCCGGGGCCGCCCTTGGGGCCCTCGTAGCGGATGACCACCACGTCGCCCTCCTTGACGCGCTTGGTCAGGATCGCGTCCACCGCGTCCTCCTGCGACTCCAGCACCACGGCGGGGCCGCTGAACGTCCAGATCGACTCGTCGACACCGGCCGTCTTCACGATGCAGCCGTCCTCGGCCAGGTTCCCGTAGAGCACCGCCAGGCCGCCCTCGACCGAGTAGGCGTGCTCGACGCTGCGGATGCAGCCGCCGGCGGCGTCGGTGTCCAGCGTGTCCCAGCGCTCGGACTGCGAGAAGGCGGTCGCCGAGCGGACGCAGCCGGGGGCGGCGTGGAACAGCTCGACGGCGGTCGGCGAGGGCGAGCCGCCGCGGATGTCCCAGGTCTTCAGCCACTCGGCGAGCGAGTCGCTGTGCACGGAGTGCACGTCCTCGTTCAGCAGCCCGCCGCGGTAGAGCTCGCCGAGGATCGCCGGGATGCCGCCCGCCCGGTGCACGTCCTCCATGTAGTACTTGCCGTTCGGCGCGACCTTGGACAGGCACGGCACCTGGCGCGAGATCGCGTCGATGGCCCGCATGTCGAAGTCCAGCTCGGCCTCCTGCGCCGCGGCGAGCAGGTGCAGGATCGTGTTGGTCGAGCCGCCCATCGCGATGTCCAGCGCCATCGCGTTCTCGAACGCAGCGCGGGTGGCGATGCTGCGCGGCAGCACCGAGTAGTCGTCGCCGTCGTAGTGGCGCTTGGTGATCTCGACGATGGTCCGGCCGGCGTCCTCGTACAGCGCCCGGCGGGCGGTGTGGGTGGCCAGCGTGGAGCCGTTGCCGGGCAGCGCGAGGCCGATCGCCTCGGCCAGGCAGTTCATCGAGTTCGCGGTGAACATGCCCGAACACGAGCCGCAGGTCGGGCAGGCGTTCTCCTCGATGATCGCGATGTCCGCGTCGGAGACGTTCTCGTTGACCGCGTCGGAGATCGCGTTCACCAGGTCGAGCTTGCGCACGGTGCCATCGACCAGCACCGCCTGGCCGGCCTCCATCGGGCCGCCCGAGACGAAGACGGTCGGGATGTTGAGGCGCAGCGCGGCCATCAGCATGCCGGGGGTGATCTTGTCGCAGTTGGAGATGCAGATCAGCGCGTCCGCGCAGTGCGCGCTGACCATGTACTCCACGCTGTCCGCGATCAGGTCGCGCGAGGGCAGCGAGTAGAGCATGCCGTGGTGGCCCATCGCGATGCCGTCGTCCACCGCGATCGTGTTGAACTCGCGGGCGATGCCGCCGGCCGCCTGGATCGCCTCCGAGACGATCCGGCCGACCGGCTGGAGGTGGGTGTGGCCGGGCACGAACTCGGTGAAGGAGTTGGCCACCGCGATGATCGGCTTGCCGAAGTCCTCGCGGGCTACGCCGGCGGCCCGGAGCAGCGCTCGGGCGCCCGCCATGTTGCGACCGTGGGTGACCGTTCGGGACTTCAGCTCGGGCACGGAATTACTCCTATTCCCAGGGGTGGTTAACCACTGAGCCTACGCCTGAGTCCCGCCCGCCGGACGCACCGTCCGCATGCCGGTCAGCCCTTCCAGGCAGCTCCGGCTCACAGCGGCTTGACGGCCACCGTCAGGTCCACCGTGTACGGCTCGACCACCCGGTCGTCGGGGAACAGCCCGCTCAGCCACTCCCGCTCGTCGGCCAGCACCGACTCGCGCAGACCGGGCTCGGCGACCGCGAAGTACGACTTCGAGCGCAGGTCGGTGATCACGTCGTCGACCGTGATGGTGCGCTCCCAGCGCAGCTGGACCTTGGTGACGCCCAGCTCGTACCGGTCCAGTTGCTCGGTGCCCGCGTTCATCACTCCGTAGTAGTGGTAGTCGGGCAGCGCGGCCGCGTGCCGCCGCTCCTGCTCGCCGAGCCAGCCGACCGAGCGGTCCTTGAGGTTCCAGAAGAGCACCAGCGCGCCGCCCGGGCGCAGCACCCGGATCGCCTCGGGGATCGACTTCTCCGGGTCGGTCCAGTGGAAGGCCTGCGCGTAGGTGATCAGGTCGGCGCTCGCGTCGTGGAACGGCAGCTCGTCGCCGACGCCCTTGACCACGGGGATCTCCGGGGTGACGGCGTGCAGCTGGGCGGCCATCCCGTCGCTCGGCTCCACCGCGATCACCCGGGCGCCGCGCTCGCGCAGCAGCCGGGTGGCGATGCCGGTGCCGGCGCCCACGTCCAGCACGTCCGAATCGCGCAGCCGGCGGCCCGACAGGCGCTCGACCTCGTCCAGCAGCTCCGCCGGGTAAGACGGCCTGGCCCGGTCGTACTGCTCCGCCACCGCGCCGAACGAGTTGGCGTGCGCAATGTGCTGAAGGTCCGTCATGCCCTGCCTCCCATGCAGTCGCTCTCCCTGGTCAGCGTACGCGTGAGGGTGTCGCCAGGTGCAGCCGGGTGAAGGCGAGCGCCTCGGCCAGATCGGCCTCGCGCTCGGCGGGCGAGCCGGAGCGCCGGGTGTTGACCTCCAGCACCACGTGCCCGTCGAAGCCGGTGCGGGCGAGCCGCTCCAGCAGTTCGGCGCACGGCTGGTTGCCGCGCCCGGGGATCAGGTGCTCGTCCTTGCCGGAGCCCGAGCCGTCGGCCAGGTGCACGTGGGCCAGCCGCTCACCCATCCGGTCGGCCATCTCGAAGGCGTCGATCCGCGAGGTCGAGACGTGCGAGAGGTCGATGGTGAAGTGCCGGTACTCCTCGTCGGTGACGTCCCAGCCGGGTGCGTAGGCGAGCATCTCGCGGTCCCGGTAGCGCCACGGGTACATGTTCTCCACCGCGAACCGGACCGCCGTCTCGCCCGCCATCCGGTCGATGCCCCGGACGAACTCGCGGGCGTACTGCCGCTGCCAGCGGAACGGCGGGTGCACCACCACGGTGTCGGCGCCGAGCGTCTCGGCGGCGGCCCGGGCCCGCTTCAGCTTGGTCCACGGGTCGGTGCTCCAGACCCGCTGGGTGATCAGCAGGCAGGGCGCGTGCACGGCGAGGATCGGCAGCTGGTGCTTGTCGGCGAGCGCGCGCAGCGCGTCCAGGTCCTGGCTGACCGGGTCGTTCCAGACCATCACCTCCACGCCGTCGTAGCCGAGCTTGGCGGCGAGTTCGAAGGCGACGGCGGTGTTGTCGGGGTAGACCGAGGCGGTGGACAGCGCGATCTTGGTGTCCGGGATGTGCAGCCCGGGGTGGGGCGGCAGCACCAGCCGGTCGGTGGTGCGCAGCAGCGGGGGCCGGTGTGCGACCCGCTTGCGGGCCCGCACCGGGCGTGGCGGACGGGCTGCGCCGGCTCCGCCCATCCGCGCGGCGCGCCGGCGCCGCGGGCGATCGCCGGGCTGCTGCGGGTCGTCCGGGTCCTCGTCCTCCACGGGAAACAGGGTAGACGGGTGGACCGCCCGGCGGGGTTCGCCGGGCGGTCCACCCCAGCTCTCAGTCGGACAGGGCCTAATGCCCGTCCATGCCGTCCAGCCGGCGCAGGATGATGCCCTCGCGCAGTGCCCAGGGACAGATGTCGAGCTCTTCCAGGCCGAACAGGTCCATCGCGCCGTCCGCCACCAGTGCGCCGGCCAGCAGCTGTCTGGCCCGCCCCTCGGAGACGCCGGGGATCCGCGCCCGCTCGGCCGTCGTCATCGCGGCCAGCCGCGGCACCCAGGCGGCCAACCCGCTGCGGGTGAGCTTGCGCGGCACCCGCAGGCCCGCCTCGGCGGGCGCGGCACCGGTCATCCGGGCCAGCTGCTTGAAGGTCTTGGAGGTCGCGACCGCGTGGTCGGGCGGGCCGAGTCTGGCCACCTCGCCGACCACGGTGCCGATCTCGGCCCGGATGTGCCGGCGCAGCTCGCGCACCGCCTCCGGATCCGGCAGGTCGTCGGCCAGCCAGGCCGCGGTCAGCCGGCCGGCGCCCAGCGGCAGCGAGAACGCGGCGTCCGGCTGCTCGTCGATGCCGCAGGCGATCTCCAGCGAGCCGCCGCCGATGTCCAGGTCCAGCAGCCGCCCGGAGGACCAGCCGAACCAGCGGCGCACGGCCAGGAAGGTCAGCCGGGCCTCGTCCTGGCCCGAGAGCACCTGCAACTCGACGCCGGTCTCGTCCTGCACCCGCTTCAGCACGGCCTCGCCGTTCGCCGCCTCGCGGACCGCCGACGTGGCGAACGGCAGCAGGTCCACCACGCCCTTGTCCTCGGCCACGCGCAGTGAGGACGCCACATGGGCGATCAGCCGTGCCACACCGTCCTCGCTGATCGCACCCTGCCCGTCCAGCAGCTCGGCCAGCCGGAGCTCGGCCTTGTGCGAGTAAGCGGGCAGCGGTGCGGCACCGGGGTGGGCGTCCACTACCAGGAAGTGGACGGTGTTGGAACCTACGTCGAGCACACCGAGTCGCATAATTCACCACGCTACGCCACGCCACCTGCCCAAAGCCCGTCTGTTCGATTGCGGAGGCCCCCGGGGTCACGGCAGCCTGCTCCCTGACAGACCATCACCGGCCTTTCAGGGAAGCAGGGAAGATGACGATCAGTCACCGCCAGGTGGGCTCCGGCGACCACAAGGTGATCGTGCTGCACGACTGGTTCGGCACCGCAGCGGGCTGGGGGCCGTTCCTCGACTACCTGGACCGGGCCGCCTTCGGCTACGCGTTCATGGACTACCGCGGCTACGGCGACCGGGCCGAGGTGCCCGGCGACTACACGCTCGCCGAGATCGCCGGGGACGTGCTCGCGCTGGCCGACGAGCTGGGCTGGCAGAGCTTCTCGCTGGTCGGCCACTCGATGGGCGGCAAGGCGGCCCAGCGGGTGCTCGCCGAGGCCCCGCACCGGGTGCGCAAGCTGGTCGGGATCTGCCCGGTGCCGGCCACCGACTACCCGCTGGAGGGCGAGGCGTACGAGCTGTTCCACGGCGCCGCGACCCGCTTCGACTACCGCCGTACGATCCTCGACCTGGTCACCGGGCACCGGGCGAACGCGATCTGGCTGGACCGGATGAGCGCCCGCTCCAGCGCCACCTCCCGGGTCGACGCGTTCGCCGCCTATCTCACCGACTGGTCCACCCAGGACTTCGCGGCCAAGGTGGCCGGCGCCGAGCTGCCGGTCAAGGTCTTCGTCGGCGAGCACGATCTGGCGCTCACCGCCGAGGTGATGCGCGCCACCTTCCTGACCCACTACCCGCAGGCCGAGCTGGAGGTGCTGCCCGCCACCGGCCACTACCCGATGTACGAGATCCCGGTGGCCTTCGCGACCGCGCTGGAGTCGTTCCTGGCGCGCTGACCGCCAGCTCCGTCACAACGAGTGGCCGCCCGGCTTGCCATACCCTTGCCGGGTGGCCGCCATCGACATCCCCGCCCCGAAGTTCAAGAAGCCCGAGATCCAGCCCGAGGTCGGGCTGGACTTCCCGCGCGCCTGGGTCGAGTTCGCCGACCCCGCCGACGACGAGCAGGTCTTCCGCTGCGACCTGACCTGGCTGACCTCCCGCTGGAGCTGCATCTTCGGCCAGGGCTGCCACGGCATCCGCCCGGGCCGCGGCGACTCCGACGGCTGCTGCACGCTCGGCGCGCACTACTCGGACGAGGACGACGAGCAGCGGGTCGCCGGGCACGCCGCCCGGCTGACCCCGGAAACCTGGCAGCTGCACCCCGAGGGCACCGACAAGAAGGGCCGGCTCAAGCTCGACGGCGGCATGACGATGCTGGACGAGGACGGCGACCGGCAGACCCGCCGGGTCGACGGCGCCTGCATCTTCCTCAACCGCCCCGGCTTCGCGGGCGGCGAGGGCTGCGCGCTGCACACGCTCGCCGTCAAGGAGGGCAAGGAGCCGCTGGAGACCAAGCCGGACGTCTGCTGGCAGCTGCCGATCCGCCGCACCTACGACTGGATCGACCGCCCCGACGACACCCGCTACCTCCAGGTCACGATCGGCGAGTACGACCGGCGCGGCTGGGGCCCGGGCGGCCATGACCTGCACTGGTGGTGCACCAGCAGCCCGGAGGCGCACCAGGGCGCCGAGCCGGTCTACGTCAGCTACCGCCCCGAGCTCACCGAGCTGATGGGCGCCGAGGCGTACGCGGTGCTGGTCGGGCTCTGCGAGCAGCGGATCGCGGCCAAGGGCGACCGGAAGCTGGCACCCCACCCGGCCGACCCGAAGCGCCCGAAGAAGTCCGACAAGAAGTAGCCCTCTACTTGTCGATGTCCCCGACCACGAAGAACATCGACCCGAGGATCGCGACCATGTCCGCCACCAGCGTGCCGGGCAGCAGCTCGATCAGCGCCTGGATGTTGTTGAAGGACGCCGAGCGCAGCTTGAGCCGCCACGGCGTCTTGTCGCCGCGCGAGACCAGGTAGTAGCCGTTGATCCCGAGCGGGTTCTCGGTCCACGCGTAGGTCTCGCCCTCGGGTGCCTTGAGCACCTTGGGCAGCCGCAGGTTCACCGGTCCGGCGGGCAGGCCGGCCAGCCGGTCCAGGCAGGCGTCGGCCAGGTCGAGCGCGTTGACGGTCTGCTCCAGCAGGCACTCGAAGCGGGCCAGACAGTCGCCCTCCTCCCGGATCGCGACGCTGAGCACGTCCTGCAGCTCGCCGTACGCGAGGTAAGGCTCGTCGCGGCGCAGGTCGAAGTCGACGCCGCTGGCCCGGGCGATCGGGCCGCTGACGCCGTACGCGCGCACGTGCTCCGGGGAGAGCACGCCGACGCCGGCGGTGCGGGCCCGGAAGATCTCGTTGCCGAGCACCAGGTTCTCGTAGACCGGCAGCTGGCCGCGGACGGTGGCGACCGCGGCCCGGACCCGGCCCAGCCAGCCGGCCGGCAGGTCCTCCTTGAGGCCGCCGACCCTGTTGAACATGTAGTGCATCCGCCCGCCGCTGGCCTCCTCCAGCACGTGCTGGAGCTCCTCGCGGCTGGTGAAGGCGTGGAAGACCGGGGTGATGCCGCCCAGCTCCAGCGGGTAGGAGCCGAGGAACATCAGGTGGTTGAGCACCCGGTTCAGCTCGGCGAGCAGCGTGCGGATCCAGACCGCGCGCTCGGGGACCTCCATGCCGAGCATCCGCTCGACCGCGAGCACCACGCCCAGCTCGTTGGAGAAGGCGGAGAGCCAGTCGTGCCGGTTGGCCAGCATGATGATCTGCCGGTAGTCCCGGGCCTCGAAGAGCTTCTCGGCGCCGCGGTGCATGTAGCCGATCACCGGCTCGGCGGAGACGATCCGCTCACCGTCCAGCACCAGCTTGAGGCGGAGCACGCCGTGGGTGGCCGGGTGCTGCGGGCCGATGTTCAGCACCATGTCGGTCGCGGTGTTCTCGACACCCGCGCCGATCCCGACAGTGGTCTCCCTCAGAGCGCTCATGCTTCCAGAGTCTGCCATCCCACCAGCCCCGCGAGGCTTGCCGGTACCGGCATCCGGACGGCCTGGAGCAGCCAGCCGAAGCCGCCGAGCCCGGCGGTGGAGGTCAGCTCGGCCGCCTCGCCGGCCGCCGCCAGCGCCTTGACGTACCCCGCCGGGTCGCTGGAGGCCAGCGCGAGCGGCGGCCGCGAGCCGTCCACGCCGAGTGCCCGCAGGGCGTCGCGCTGCGTTGTCCACAGGCTGTGGACAACCGGGCACCCGATCCGGGCCACCGCGTCGAGCGCGACGTGCGCCGTCAGGTCGCAGCCGCCGTCCGGCACGGGCGCGACCTCGCGGCCGCCCCGGAACCCGGTGAGCGTGCCGAAGAGCGGGCGGTCGGCCCGCCGGTGCGCGTAGTCCACCGCGACCGCGAGCCCGCGATCCAGCGCGCCGACCGCCGCCGCCCAGGCCGCGTCGCGCGGCCCGCCCAGCTCGATCCGCTCTCCAGCGGGCCACCAGCGCTCGGCCCAGGCGGCGTCCTCGGCGGTCAGCTCGTCGCCGAGCCGCTCCTCGCCCGTCTCGGCGACCTCGACGTAGCGCAGCACGCCGTCCCCGTCCCGCTCCGCGAGGTCCAGCGGCACGTTGTCGAGCCACTCGTTCGCGAACAGCAGCCCGACCGCGCCCTGCGGCACCCGGTCGGTCCAGCGCACCCCGGGCGCCAGCCCGTCCGGCCGGGCGGCCAGCTCCACGCCGTACGCCGTGAGCCGGCCGGGCAGCAGGTGGGCCAGCGCGCCGACCAGCTCGCCGCGCCCGGCCCCGACGTCGATCAGTGCGATCTCGGCCGGGTGACCGAGCGCCGCGTCCACCTCCAGCAGGAGCCGGCCGACCGCCGACGCGTACTGGGCGGAGGCGTGCACCGAGGTCCGGAAGTGCCCGGCCGGCCCCTCCGGGCTGCGGTAGAAGCCGTCCGGCTCCCCGTAGAGGGCCCGTTCCATGGCGGGGCGCCAGCGCATCCAGGTCATGCCCGCGACGCTACCCGGCTCCGACCTGCGGACGAGACCGGGATCGCCCTCACGGCGGACGGGAAGAGGGCATTCCGCTGCCTAGGCTGGTCATGTGCATCGACTCAACGCCTGGCTGCGACGCCATCCCATGGTGGTCGATGGCGCCTGGGCGTCCATCGTGCTCTTCATCGCGCTCGTTTCCACCATCAATTCCGAGGGCTGGCAGCGGAGCGCCTACTACGCCGTCTCGGCGCTGGTCTTCGGGCTGATGCTGGTCCGCCGCCGCTGGCCGAACGCGACCGTGGTGGCCGCGCTGGCGCTGGGTCTGGCCCAGGCCGGGCTGCAGATCAACCCGGACGGGTCCTCGATCGGCTACCTGGTCTTCTGCTACACCGGCGCCGCCTTCGGCACCGCGTGGATCTCCCGCTTCGCGCTGGCCGGCGGCCTGCTCGCCGGGCCGCTCACCGTCCACATCTTCGACAAGAGCGCGGACGGCGCTCCCGGCCACGGCTTCATGTGGCAGGCCTTCGTCGCCACGCTGCTCTCCACGCCGTTCGTGCTCTGCTGGGCCTGGGGCCGGCTGACCCGGGTCCGCCGGGCCTACCTGACCGAGCTGGAGGACCGCGCCGAGCGGCTGGAGCGCGAGCGGGACGCCCAGGCCAAGGTCGCGGTGGCCGCCGAGCGCGCCCGGATCGCCCGCGAGCTGCACGACGTGGTCGCGCACAACGTCTCGGTGATGATCGTGCAGGCCGACGGCGCCGCCTACGTGATGGACAACTCGCCGCAGCAGGCCAAGGAGGCGCTCGGCACCATCGCCGCCACCGGCCGGCAGGCGCTGGTCGAGATGCGCCGGCTGCTCGGCGTGCTGCGCACCGCGGACACCGCCGAGGAGTACGTGCCGCAGCCCAGCGTCGAGGAGCTGCCCGAGCTGCTGGAGCAGGTCCGCACGGCCGGCCTGCCGGTCGAGTTCTCCACCTCCGGCGAGCCGCGCGAGCTGCCGCGCGGCGTGGAGCTGACGGTCTACCGGATCGTCCAGGAGGCGCTCACCAACGTCCGCAAGCACGGCGGCCCGAACGTCAGCGCGAAGGTCGCGGTCGACTTCGGCGACCGCGACCTCAACGTGCTGATCGAGGACGACGGCCGCGGCAGCACCGACGAGCAACTGGCCCGCGGCGGCACCGACGGCCAGGGCCACGGCCTGATCGGCATGCGCGAGCGGATCGGCATGGTCAGCGGCAGTCTGGACGCCGGCCCGCGCCCCGGCGGCGGTTTCCGGATCCGCGCCGTCCTCCCCCTCAAGACCGCCAAGTGACCCGCTCGGTACGTGACCCGCTACCCGGCAACCCGCTAAGGAGCACCCTTCCCGTGACAATCCGCGTGATGCTCGTCGATGACCAGGAGCTGCTCCGCACCGGCTTCCGGATGGTCCTGCAGTCCCAGGGCGACATCGAGATCGCCGCCGAGGCCGGCGACGGCGCGCAGGCGCTGGAGGTGCTGCGCGGCGTCGACGTGGACGCCCCGATCGACGTGGTCCTGATGGACGTCCGGATGCCGCGCCTGGACGGCGTGCAGGCCACCCGGCGGATCTGCCTGGACGCCGACGGAGAGCCGCTGCCCGGCGCGCCCAAGGTGCTCATCCTGACCACCTTCGACCTCGACGAGTACGCGTTCGCCGCGCTCAAGGCCGGGGCCAGCGGCTTCCTGCTCAAGGACGTGCCGCCGACCGAGCTGGTCGCCGCGATCCGCTCGGTGCACGCCGGGGACGCCGTGGTCGCGCCGACCACCACCCGGCGGATGATCGACCGCTTCGCCGAGGTGCTGCCGCTGCCCCAGTCGCCGAGCGGCCCGCCGGCGCTGGAGCCGCTGACCGAGCGCGAGAGGGAGGTCTTCCTGCTGGTCGCGCAGGGCCTGTCGAACGGCGAGATCGCCGGTGGCCTCGGGCTCTCCGAGGCGACCGTGAAGACCCACGTCGGGCGCATCCTGGCCAAGCTGCGGCTGCGCGACCGGGTGCAGGCCGTGGTGCTCGCCTACGAGGCCGGCCTGCTCCGCGCGGGCAGTCACAGCTAGGGCCTCTCGGGGCCGGGGCCTGCCGGTCGGGGCCGTAGGATGGCACAGACCGTCTGGTACCCGCAGAGGACTGGAACGCACCTCACGTGAACGCCTCCGAACTGTTCGGCCTCCCCGACCCGGCCGACCCCGCCGACCGCCCGGCGCGGCTCACCGTAGGCGTGGTGGGCACCGGCCGGGTCGGCCCGGCCCTCGGCGCCGCGCTCCAGCTGGCCGGCCACCGGGTGGTCGCCGCCTCCGGGGTCTCCGCCACCTCCCGCCGCCGGGCCGAGGCGCTGCTGCCCGGGGTCCGGCTGGTGACGCCGCCGCAGGTGCTGGCCGCCGCCGACCTGGTGCTGCTGACCGTGCCGGACGACGCGCTCGCCGACCTGGTGGCCGGCCTCGCCGCCACCGGCTCGATCCGCCCCGGCCAGCTGCTCGTGCACACCTCGGGCGCGCACGGCGTCGGGATCCTGGAGCCGGCCACCCGGGCCGGCGCGCTGCCGCTCGCGCTGCACCCGGCGATGACGTTCACCGGCACCTCGGTCGACCTGGCCCGGCTCGCCGGCTGCCCGTTCGGGGTGACCGCGCCCGAGGAGCTGCGGCCGGTCGCCGAGGCGCTGGTGGTGGAGATGGGCGGCGAGCCCGAGTGGGTGCCCGAAGAGGTCCGCCCGCTCTACCACACGGCCCTCGCGCACGGCGCGAACCACCTGGTCACGCTCGTCGCGCAGGCCATGGAGCTGCTCACCACGGCCGGCGTGGCCGAGCCGGGCCGGCTGCTCGGGCCGCTGCTCGGCGCCGCGCTCGACAACGCACTGCGCTCCGGCGACGCCGCGCTGACCGGCCCGGTCGCCCGCGGCGACACGGGCACGGTGCGCCGGCACCTGCTACAGCTCAGTACGGTGTCCCCGGACATCCCGGCGGCCTACCGCGCGATGGCCCGGGCCACCGCCCAGCGGGCCGTGGCCGGCGGGACGCTGAAGGAAGAAGCGGCGGCCTCGCTGCTGGACGTACTCAACGAGGAGAGCATCTGATGGCCCGCCCGAAGCCCGCCGCCAAGGCGCCCAAGGTCCGCAAGACGGCCCTGACCCACACCGTCGCCGACTTCGAGGCCGCGTTCTGGCCGGACGAGCAGCCCGTCGACAACGCCGTCGTGATGACCATGGGCGCGCTGCACGAGGGCCACGCCGGCCTGATCCGGGCGGCCCGCAAGGAGGTCGGCCCGGACGGCCGGGTCGCGGTGACGGTCTTCGTCAACCCGCTGCAGTTCGGCGAAGGCGAGGACCTGGACCGGTACCCGCGCACGCTGGCCGCCGACGTCCGGCTCGCCGAGGAGTTCGGCGCCGACGTCGTCTTCGCGCCGCTGCCGGAGGAGGTCTACCCGAACGGCGCCCCGCAGGTGCGCCTGAGCGCCGGCCCGATGGGCGAGCGCTTCGAGGGGGCCAGCCGTCCCGGGCACTTCGACGGCGTGCTGACCGTGGTCGCCAAGCTGCTGCACATCACCGACCCGGACTTCGCGTTCTTCGGCGAGAAGGACGCCCAGCAGCTGGCGATCATCCAGCGGATGGTGGCCGACCTGGACTTCGACGTCGAGGTGGTCGGCGTGCCGACCGTGCGCGAGGCGGACGGTCTGGCGCTCTCCTCGCGCAACCGCTTCCTGTCCGAGCAGGAGCGCGAGCAGGCGCTGGCGCTCTCCCGGGCGCTGTTCGCCGGCCGCGACGCCGGCGCGCAGGGCCCGCAGGCGATCCGCGAGGCGGCCGCCAAGGTCCTCGACGGCGCCGACGGCGTCGAGCTCGACTACCTGGCGCTGATCGACCCGCACGACTTCGTCGAGGCGCCCGACGATTTCCAGGGCGAGGCGGTGCTGGCGGTCGCGGCCCGGGTAGGGTCCACCCGGCTGATCGACAACGTGCGCCTGATCGTCAGGTAGTCGCGCCCCGATCAGTCTGTCCCCCAGGCATGCACTCTCCCCCAGCCTTCGGCCGGGGGGACCCCCAAGGAGGCGTGACCCATGCTCCGCACCATGTTCAAGTCCAAGATCCACCGCGCCACCGTCACCCAGGCCGACCTGCACTACGTCGGCTCGGTCACGGTGGACCAGGACCTGCTCGACGCGGCCGACATCCTGCCCGGCGAGCTGGTCCACATCGTCGACATCAACAACGGCGCCCGGCTGGAGACGTACACGATCTCCGGCCCGCGCGGCACCGGCGTCATAGGCATCAACGGCGCGGCCGCCCGGCTGGTCCACCCCGGCGACCTGGTGATCCTGATCGCCTACGGGCAGATGGACACCGCCGAGGCCAAGGCCTACCAGCCCAAGGTGGTCTTCGTGGACGCCGAGAACCGGATCACCGGCACCGGCGCCGACCCGGCCGAGGCACTGCCCGGCACGGACACCCTGCGCGGCGACGCCGTCCACACCCGCTAGGAGACAGCTGCGATGCCCGTGACCCACCGTCTCACCGCTCCCGCCCCGGGCTGGACCGCGACCACGGACGTCGTCGTGGTCGGTTCCGGCGTGGCCGGGCTGACCACCGCGCTCGGCCTGCGCCAGGCCGGTCTGACGGTGACGGTGGTCACCAAGGCGGTGCTGGACGAGGGCTCGACCCGCTGGGCCCAGGGCGGCGTCGCGGCCGCCCTGGGCGAGGGCGACACCCCCGAGCAGCACCTGGCCGACACGCTGGTGGCCGGCGTCGGGCTCTGCGACGAGGACGCCGTGCGCGCCCTGGTCACCGACGGCCCGGACGCGGTGCGCCACCTGATCGCTGCCGGCGCCGCCTTCGACCGCGGCCCGGACGGCGACATCCTGCTGACCCGCGAGGGCGGCCACCACCGCGACCGGATCGTGCACGCGGGCGGCGACGCGACCGGCGCCGAGATATCGCGCGCCCTGGTCGCCGCGGTGCGTGCCGACCATGGCCTCGAACTCATCGAGCACGCCCTGGTGCTCGACCTGCTCAAGGACGCCGACGGCCACGCGGCCGGCCTGACCCTGCACGTGATGGGCGAGGGCCGGCGCGACGGCGTCGGCGCGATCCGGGCCAGGGCCGTGGTGCTCGCCACCGGCGGCATGGGCCAGGTCTTCTCCGCCACCACCAACCCGGCGGTCTCCACCGGCGACGGCGTGGCGCTCGCGCTGCGGGCCGGCGCGGAGGTGACCGACCTGGAGTTCGTCCAGTTCCACCCGACCGTGCTCTGGCTCGGCTCCGAGGCCGAGGGCCAGCAGCCGCTGGTCTCCGAGGCGGTCCGCGGCGAGGGCGCCCACCTGGTGGACGCCGCCGGCACCCGCTTCATGGTCGGGCAGCACGAGCTGAACGAGCTGGCCCCGCGCGACATCGTGGCCAAGGCGATCACCCGGCAGATGCAGCTCCAGGGCGCGCAGCACATGTACCTGGACGGCCGGCACTTCGGCGCCGAGATGTGGCGCACCCGGTTCCCGACCATCCTGGCCTTCTGCCTCGCGCACGGCATCGACCCGGCGACCGACCTGATCCCGGTCGCCCCGGCCGCGCACTACGCCTCCGGCGGCGTCCGCACCGACCTGCACGGCCGTACCTCGGTGCCCGGCCTGTACGCCTGCGGCGAGGTGGCCTGCACCGGTGTGCACGGCGCGAACCGGCTGGCCTCCAACTCGCTGCTGGAGGGCCTGGTCTTCGCCGAGCGGATCACCGCCGACCTGGCCGCCCGGCACGCGGCCGGCGAACTGCCCGAGCGCTCCGTGGACGTGCCCGCCGCGAAGGCCGCCGTCGCGGTCCCGCTGCCGGCCCCCGAGGCGCGGGCCGAGATCCAGCGGCTGATGTCGAGCGGTGCGGGCGTGCTGCGCTCGGCCGCCAGCATGGCCGCCACCGCCGAGGGCCTGGCCGCGCTGGAGCGGGACGCCGCCGCGGCGGCCGGCGAGAAGCCCGCCGACCCCCGGGTGGAGACCTGGGAGGCCGCGAACCTGCTGCTGGTCGGGACCGCCCTGGTGACCGCGGCGGCCCGCCGCGAGGAGACCCGCGGCTGCCACTGGCGCGAGGACTTCCCCGAGCGGGACGACGCGCACTGGCGCCGGCACCTGATCACCACCCTCGACGACGAGGGCGCCCTGACATCGCACACCCTGACCGCCCGCCCCACCGACATCCACGCCGTCGACACCAACGCCGCCGACGGTCGCACTGCCGAGGAGAACTGACGATGAGCCACACCCACGACGAGCTCCCGATGGCCGACGCCGGCTGCGGCGACGGCTGCGCCTGCGACGGCGGCGAGGGCTACGAGACCGGCCTGGACCCGGCGCTCGCCGAGCTGCTGGAGGAGGCCGGCCTCGACCCGGTCGAGGTCGAGGACATCGCCACCCTCGCGCTGGCCGAGGACCTGGCCGGCGGCGAGGACGTCACCTCGGTCGCCACCGTGCCAGCCGACGCCGTCGCGACCGCCGACTTCACCGCCCGCGAGGCCGGCACGGTGGCCGGCCTGCGGATCGCCGAGGCCGTGGTCTCGCTGATCTGCGAAGAGGAGTTCGAGGTCGAGCGGCACGTGCAGGACGGCGACCAGGTCGAGGCCGGCCAGGTGCTGCTCTCGGTGCGCAGCCGCACCCGCGACCTGCTGACCGCCGAGCGCAGCGCGCTCAACCTGCTCTGCCACCTGTCCGGCATCGCGACCGCCACCCGCCGCTGGTCGGACGCGCTGGCGGGCACCGGCGCGGCGGTGCGCGACACCCGCAAGACCCACCCGGGCCTGCGCTCGCTGCAGAAGTACGCGGTGCGCTGCGGCGGCGGCGTGAACCACCGGATGTCGCTCTCCGACGCCGCGCTGATCAAGGACAACCACGTGGTCGCCGCGGGCGGCGTGGCCGAGGCGTTCCGCGCCGTCCGGGCCGCCTACCCCGAGCTGCCGGTCGAGGTCGAGGTCGACCACCTGGAGCAGATCGCGCCGGTGCTGGAGGCGGGCGCCGACCTGATCCTGCTGGACAACTTCACCGTCGAGCAGCTCAAGGAGGCCGTCCGGCTTGTCGCCGGGCGGGCGAAGCTGGAGGCCTCCGGCGGCCTGACCCTGGCCACCGCGCGCGAGGTCGCCGAGACTGGTGTCGACTACCTGGCGGTCGGCGCGCTCACCCACTCCGCGCCGGTCCTGGACATCGGTCTGGACCTGCGGCCGTAGTCCCCTGCCCCGAACTCACTACTGAAAGTGGGGCCCATGCTCCTCACCATCGACGTCGGCAACACCCAGACCACGCTCGGCCTGTTCGACGGCGAGGAGATCGTCGAGCACTGGCGGATCTCCACCGACCCGCGGCGCACCGCCGACGAGCTCGCGGTGCTGATGAGCGGGCTGATGGGACACCGGGCCGGTGGTCCGGGCGCCGAGCAGGTGGACGGGCTGGCGATCTGCTCCTCGGTGCCGGCCGTGCTGCACGAGCTCCGCGAGGTGACCCGCCGTTACTACGGCGACGTCCCCGCGGTGCTCGTGGCACCCGGCGTGAAGACCGGCGTGCACGTCCTGATGGACAACCCGAAGGAGGTCGGCGCCGACCGCATCATCAACGCGCTGGCCGCCAATCACCTGTACGGCGGTCCGTGCATCGTGGTCGACTTCGGCACCGCGACCACCTTCGACGCGGTCAACGAGCGCGGTGACTACGTCGGCGGCGCGATCGCCCCCGGCATCGAGATCTCGGTCGACGCGCTCGGCGTGCGCGGCGCCCAGCTGAAGAAGATCGAGCTGGCCCGGCCGCGCAACGTGATCGGCAAGAACACCGTGGAGGGCATGCAGTCCGGCATCGTCTACGGCTTCGCCGGCCAGGTGGACGGGCTGGTCACCCGGATGGCGAAGGAGCTCTCGCCGAAGGACCCGGAGGACGTCCAGGTGATCGCGACCGGTGGGCTGGCCCCGCTGGTGCTCGGCGAGGCGAGCACCATCGACGTGCACGAGCCGTGGCTGACGCTGATCGGCCTGCGGCTGGTCTACGAGCGGAACAAGACGCCCAGCTAGTCCTACTAGTCCTTCCGGGTTGCGCCGACGCGAGGCTTCCGACAAATCGGATATTCCTCACGTAGTGTCAACTTATGCCTACGCCACACGGATCCCGCGGCGGCATGGCCTTCAGCAGCGACGAAGTGCGCGTGCTGCGCCGTGCCCTCGCCCACGCCCTGCACCCTGCCGTCCCCGCCCAGTTGCCCTGCGGCGCCGACCTGTGGGCGGAGGACGTCCAGGAGGCGCTGCGGCTGGCCGAGGCCATCGACGAGGCCGCCCAGGAGGGCGGCCGGCTGCGCAGTTTCCTCCTCGCCGAGCTGGTCCGCTACCGCGACGCGCTACCCGGCACCGCCGGCGGCTACCTGGAACGCTTGGAGGAGGCCGTCGCCGACGGCTACCTCCCGTCCCCCGACGACCTCGGCGCGCTGCGCGCCCTGACCCGCCAGCCCTGCGGCTCCACCGAACGTTCGCGCCGCTCCCGACTGGCCGGCCGCTGCCACGCACTCGCCGAGACCGCGGTCCGCGAACGCCTCGCCCGCTCCGCGGCCGCCGCCCTCCCCCGCCCGGCCGCCGAGCCGGTCCCGGCCCCCGCGCGCCACCTGGCCGCCGTCCCCAGCCCCCTCACCGACCGAGCCGGAGGACCGATCCCGATGAGCACCGACCCCCGCCAGAACGCCACCAGCGCGCCCCCGAGCCGCATCCCCACCCCGGCCGAACTCTTCGCCCGCCGCCCGGCCCCGGTGATCCTGGAACCCCAGGAGGACGAAGAGGAGCTGGCCACCGGAACGGGGTGAGTCGGCATCAGATCCACGCAGGCGCTGTGGGGGGCTGGGGGGTGGGGGGGGGGAGAGGAGGGCGTTGTTGGTTGTCTTGGCACTT
>NZ_JBWXUE010000026.1:11316-22572 GCF_057158765.1 Kitasatospora sp. NEAU-69 | reverse complement strand
GGTTCGTCACCGGCCCCCCGAGGTCGTGGTGGTCCCCCCCCTTTGGGGCCGTCCCCCCGCAGCGCTTTGTCGATAATGCGCGCACTTCACACCTGAGCCATGGTCACGATTCGGGAAAGCATGTGCGCATTTGCGCCACTGCTGTCCAATGATGACCGAATAGTGTCTTTCCTGATCCCCTTACAGTCCGCTGAGACGTTCAAGCAACCAGGGGATCCACGTGCTCTCAGCCCGCAGCCGCCGCGCCACCGCGCTCGGTGCCACCACGCTCACCGCGCTCTTCGCCGCGGGCGCCACCGCCCTGCCGGCCCAGGCGGCCGGCGGGACCGTGACCTTCAAGGGCGACTCGGCCTACGCGCTGCCCGCCGACGGCAGCTCGACGCAGATCCAGCTCCAGGTCGCCGATGCCGGGGCGCCGCCCCTGCGCAACGGCTCCCAGGCGAACGTCACCTACAGCTTCGACACCGCCGCACTGGCCGGCGTCGCCACCTTCCAGTCCGGCTTCGACTGCACCACCAAGGGCACCGCGGTCAGCTGCCAGGACTTCCTGAACGCCCCCGCCGGCGCCCTCCAGCTCAAGTTCCAGGCCGTGCAGGGCGCCAAGCTCGGAGCCTCGGGGAAGCTGCACATCACGGCCACGACGACCGACGGCGCCACCGGCACGTTCGACACCGCGCTGACCGTCGGCGGGACCAAGCTGGCGGTCAAGCCGCTCGCCGCCCAGAAGGGCCTCAAGGTCGGCTCGACGATCACCACCGGCCTCGACATCACGAACAACGGCTCGCTGGCCTCGACCGAGACCACCGTGACGATCTACTCGAACAGCGGCCTGCCGATGCACCAGTACGGCAACTGCCTGTACGACACCACGACGCCGCCCGAGTCGATCGCGATCTGCACCGTCAACACCGGCATCGCCCCGGGCGAGACGGTCCACCTGGACCCGATGCAGTTCGACGTGACCGGCCAGGCCGCCAGCGACATGATCGAGTTCGGCGTCAGCCCGCTGCCGGTCAACCCCGCGGCCTACGGCTTCGGGAAGGACAAGCTCGTCCAGGGCAGCGGTCCGCGCCTGACCCTGGGCAAGCCCGAGTCGCCGTCGCCGGTCGTCTCGGACGTGGCCGACCTGGGCCTGACCGGCAACGCCGCCAACACCTCGCTCGAGTACACCGTCGTCAACACCGCCGACTTCGTCGCGCTGGGCACCTGGACCCCGCAGGCCGGCGGCAAGCAGGGCACCCTCGAGGTCGGCCTGCGCAACGACGGACCGGCGATGAGCATCGACCGCGCCGGCTCCTCGCCGGCCGACCTGCAGGTGATCCTGCCCGCGGGCGTCAAGGCCACCACCGTGCCCAGCGGCTGCCTGCTGCAGAAGACCACCGATCCGACCGGCGCCGGCCGCACGCTGTACCGCTGCGACACGCACGACTTCCAGCCCGCCGGCTTCAAGATCACCTTCGACTTCGGTCTCCAGGTGGACGACCCGACCGCGGTTCTGGGTGGCCTGGTCGACTTCGTGAACGGCGAGGCGCCGTCGGACTTCAACGCGACCGACAAGCTGCCGTTCGACCCGAACCCGGCGAACAACAGCGTCCAGCTCGCCTTCGGCAGCCAGTCGGCCGCCGCCTCCGCGCCCGCCGCCCCGACGACCAGCGCGGCCCCGGCCCCGGCCGCCACCCACGCCGCGCCGACCGCCGGCGCCTCTCCGAGCAAGTCCGCCGGCCCCGAGCTGGCCTTCACCGGCGGTGGCCAGGGCACCGGCACCATCGCCGCCATCGGCGGCGGGGTGATCGTGCTCGGCATCGGCGCGCTGGTCTTCGCGAACCGCCGCCGCCGGGCCGGCTCGCGCGGCTGAGCCCCGACAGGCCTTAGGGCCTGGCCGGCGGATCTCGCCCGACAGGCCCTGGTCGGTACCGACCCGCCCCGCCCCGGGTGATATCCGGTGGCGGGGCGGGTCGTCTGTCTCGCTACCCTGGTGAGGTGACCGATCAGAGCCAGCCCAGCATCCCCGCGACCGACGACCTTCCCGAGCAGATGCGCGTCCGGCGCGAGAAGCTCGACCGGCTCCGGGCCGCCGGGGTCGACCCGTACCCGGTCGGGTTCCCCCGCACCACCACCATCGCCGACCTGCGTGCCAAGCACCCCGACCTGCCCGCGGACACCGCGACCGGTGAGCGGGTCGGCGTCACCGGGCGGGTCGTGCTGGCCCGGACCGGCGGCAAGCTCTGCTTCGCGACGCTGCGCGACGGCTCGGGCGACCTCCAGGTGATGCTCTCCCTGGACAAGCTCGGCGAGGAGCGCCTGGCGTCCTGGAAGTCGGACATCGACCTGGGCGACCAGGTGGGTGTCGAGGGCGAGGTGATCACCTCCAAGCGCGGTGAGCTCAGCGTCATGGTGGACAGCTGGGCGCTGACCGCGAAGTGCCTGCGCCCGCTGCCCGACAAGCACAAGGGTCTGACCGACCCGGAGGCCCGGGTCCGCCAGCGCTACGTCGACCTGATCGTGAACCCCGAGGCCCGGGAGATGCTGCAGCTGCGCAGCAAGGTGGTGCGGTCGATCCGCAACACCTACGAGAGCCGCGGCTACCTCGAGGTCGAGACCCCGATGCTGCAGCCGATCCACGGCGGTGCGAACGCCCGTCCGTTCATCACGCACATCAACGCGTACGACATCGACCTGTACCTGCGGATCGCGACCGAGCTCTACCTGAAGCGCCTGGTGGTCGGCGGGGCCGAGAAGGTCTTCGAGCTCAACCGGAACTTCCGCAACGAGGGCGCGGACGCGACCCACAACCCGGAGTTCACCGCGCTGGAGTCGTACGAGGCCTACGGCGACTACGACACCCAGGCCGAGCTGATCCGCGCGCTCATCATCAACGCCGCGCGCGACGCGCTCGGCACCACCGTCGTGCGCGGCACCGACCCGCACGGCGTCGAGCACGAGATCGACCTGGCCGAGCCGTGGGAGGAGATCAGCGTCTACCCCGGCATCTCGGAGCGCCTGGGCACCGAGGTCACCCCGCAGACGAGCGTCGAGGAGCTGCGCAAGCTCGCCGACGCGGCCGGCGTCCCGTACGAGAAGGAGTGGGGCCACGGCCAGATCATCCTGGAGATGATCGAGCGCCTGCTGGAGGAGAACGCGATCCGGCCGACGTTCCTCAAGGACTACCCGACCGAGGTCTCGCCGCTGACCCGCCGGCACCGCTCGATCGAGGGCGTGGCGGAGAAGTGGGACCTGGTGATCTTCGGCACCGAGATCGGCACCGCCTACTCGGAGCTGATCGACCCGGTCGAGCAGCGGGCCCGGCTGACCGCCCAGTCGCTGCTGGCGGCCGGCGGCGACGTCGAGGCGATGCAGCTGGACGAGGACTTCCTGCGCGCCCTGGAGTACGCGATGCCGCCGACCGGCGGCCTCGGCCTGGGCGTGGACCGCCTGATCATGCTGCTCACCGGCAAGAACATCCGTGAGACGGTGCTCTTCCCGCTGGTGCGGCCCGACTCCGGCGGCGCGAGCACGAAGAGCACGGGGACCGCAGAGCAGACCGAGGCAGCTCAGACCGAGGGAGAATGACCTGATGCAGTACGTCAGTGCGATCGTGCCGCCGCTGGTGATGGCCATCGGCTTCGGCTTCCTGGTGCGGGCCATCATCCGCAGCCAGGGCGGCTCCCAGAAGGGCAAGGAGGACGCCGCCGCCGAGGTGATGGCGGCCTCCACCGCCGCGCCGCGCAGCGCCGCGGAGTAGTCGCCGCACCCGCCGCAGCACCCGCCGCAGGCCGCTTTCCCGAGATCGGGTCAGCGGCCTGCGCCATTGATCAGACAAAACTCTCTAAAGTGGTCGTATGGTGCGTCAACTCGGCGAGCTGGAGAACGCCGTCATGACCAGGGTGTGGCACTGGAACCGGCCGGTGACGGTGCGCGAGGTTCTGGTCGATCTGCGTGCGGATCGGGAAATCGCCTACACCACCGTGATGACGGTGCTGGACAAGCTGTACCGAAAGGGCTGGCTGCGCCGGGAACAGGTGGGGCGGGCCTATCGATATGAACCGGTCTCCTCGCGCGAGGCGTACACCGCGGCACTGATGAACGACGCGTGGGCCACCAGTGACAATCCGGCCGCCGCGCTGGTGCACTTCTTCGGCCTGATGTCGGGCGGGCAGCGCGCGGCACTGCGCGACGCACTGCGGGTGGCCGGTCCCCCACCCGACGAGAACCCGCCGGACGGGAACGGGACGGACGAGAACCCACCGGGCGAGAAGCCGTCGGAGCCGACGCGATAACGTCCCGCCATGGAGGTCACCATCCGCCGGGCGCGGACCAGTGATGTGCGAGCCGTACGCCGGCTCATCGACGCGTACTCGCAGGACGGCATTCTGCTCGACAAGCCGACCGTCACCCTGTTCGAATCGATCCAGGAGTTCTGGGTGGCCGAACGCGATGACGACAGCGCGGTGGTCGCCTGCGGAGCACTGCACGTGATGTGGGAGGACCTGGCCGAGGTCCGCACCCTCGCGGTGGACCCGATCTGCCGAGGTCACGGTGTCGGCCACGGCCTGCTGGAGAAGCTGCTGCAGACCGCGCGCTGGCTCGGCGTCCGTCGGATTTTCTGCTTGACGTTCGAGGTCGCGTTCTTCGCGAAACACGGCTTCGTCGAGATCGGGGAAACCGATGATGGTACGACAGACCCGGCCGTCATCGCTACGGAAGTGTATGAAGAACTCCTTCGATCGTACGACGAAGGAGTGGCCGAGTTCCTCGACCTGGAGCGCGTGAAGCCCAACACCCTGGGCAACTCTCGCATGCTGCTGCACCTCTGAAGCACTGCCCCGCCGACTTGCCGCAGCACATGCCGGACCGGCCCGAACGAACCGGGGTTTGTGTTTTCCGAGAAAAGGCGGTTTCCTTTCCCTAAGGCATTGGGTCGTTAAGAGGAAAGGGAGTCCCGTGGCACAGAGGGTGCAGGTCATTCTTGAAGACGATCTCGACGGCGGTTCGGCGGACGAGACGGTGACGTTCGCCCTCGACGGCGTTGCCTACGAGATCGACCTGAAGTCGGAGAACGCCGAGAAGCTGCGCGGGCTGCTCGGCCCCTACGTGGACAAGGGCCGCAAGCAGAGCGGCCGGCTCACCAGTGCGCGTCGCGCCGGTGGCCGCAGCGCCGCCCGCCCCGCCGCGGGCAGCGCGGACACCGCGAAGATCCGTACCTGGGCGAAGGACAACGGTTTCAACGTGAACGACCGCGGCCGGGTTCCGAGCAACGTCCGCGAGGCGTACGAGGCGGCCAACGCGTCCTGACGGCCAGGCCCGGCGCACAGCCGGAGCGCGGCATCGACGACGGGGCGTGGAGGATCCTTCTCCGCGCCCCGCGGTCATGTGCCGGCGCGGTCACGCCCGCGCGGTCACAGCCCTGCGGTCACGACCGTGCGGTCACGGGCGCCCCGGTGGGGGCGGTGGCAGGGCGGGGGCAGCGGATCGCTCACGGCATGTGCAACGCTGGAACAGCGGCCCGGTCACGGCGTCCGCCCCCGTTTGGCCCTACCGGGCCGGGGGGCCGGTCGATTCCCGCTCGACTCCGGGCAGTGCGGTGGTGGCACGCGACTGCGAGTGCCCTCGCTGAGGCTCCGTCACCCGGTGCCGACGGCGGTGGACTTCTCGCCGAGCGAACAACACTACTGCGGAAACTGCGCGAGAACAGCCGCAATTTCCGGTATGAATGCAGGTGGGACGGGCCGTCGGCCGGGCACGCCAGTGCACCGCGACCCGTACCGCAGGAGGCCGTGAAGCCGGCAATACCCGGCGACCGCTCTCTGTTCCCGGATCGGGGCCGGAGTGTGTTCGCCATTGGCGTAGCGGCAACACGTGCATCGGGCGTACGAGCGGGAACACCGTTCCCCAGCATCAGGTTGGGGAAGGTGTCGGCTGGTCGCGCAGCATGATTCCCTCGCGCCCGCGAGGGAGAACCGTGGGCCGCGCCGCTGAGCGGGACTAGCATGCGGAAGGACAGGGCGGGGACAGTCCCCGAACTGCCCGACCGCTCTGAGGAGCGATTAACGATGTTCGAGAGGTTCACCGACCGCGCGCGGCGGGTTGTCGTCCTGGCTCAGGAAGAAGCCCGGATGCTCAACCACAACTACATCGGCACCGAGCACATCCTCCTGGGCCTGATCCACGAGGGTGAGGGTGTCGCCGCTAAGGCCCTGGAGAGCCTCGGGATCTCTCTTGAGGCGGTCCGCCAGCAGGTCGAGGAGATCATCGGACAGGGCCAGCAGGCCCCGTCCGGCCACATTCCCTTCACCCCCCGGGCGAAGAAGGTGCTGGAGCTCTCGCTCCGCGAGGCCCTTCAGCTCGGCCACAACTACATCGGCACCGAGCACATCCTGCTCGGCCTGATCCGCGAGGGCGAGGGCGTCGCCGCCCAGGTCCTGGTGAAGCTGGGCGCCGACCTGAACCGGGTCCGCCAGCAGGTCATCCAGCTGCTCTCCGGCTACCAGAGCGGCGGCAAGGAGTCGGCCACGGCCGGCGGCCCGGCCGAGGGCACGCCCTCGACCTCGCTGGTCCTGGACCAGTTCGGCCGCAACCTCACCCAGGCCGCCCGCGAGGCCAAGCTCGACCCGGTCATCGGGCGCGAGAAGGAGATCGAGCGGGTCATGCAGGTGCTGTCCCGCCGCACCAAGAACAACCCGGTGCTGATCGGCGAGCCCGGCGTCGGCAAGACCGCCGTCGTCGAGGGCCTGGCCCAGGCGATCGTCAAGGGCGAGGTTCCCGAGACGCTCAAGGACAAGCAGCTCTACACGCTGGACCTGGGCGCCCTGGTGGCCGGCTCGCGCTACCGCGGTGACTTCGAGGAGCGCCTGAAGAAGGTGCTCAAGGAGATCCGCACCCGCGGCGACATCATCCTCTTCATCGACGAGCTGCACACCCTGGTCGGCGCCGGCGCCGCCGAGGGTGCGATCGACGCGGCCTCGATCCTGAAGCCGATGCTGGCCCGCGGTGAGCTGCAGACCATCGGCGCCACCACGCTCGACGAGTACCGCAAGCACCTGGAGAAGGACGCCGCGCTGGAGCGCCGCTTCCAGCCGATCCAGGTCGCCGAGCCCTCGCTGCCGCACACCATCGAGATCCTCAAGGGTCTGCGCGACCGCTACGAGGCGCACCACCGGGTGTCCATCACGGACGCCGCGCTGGTCGCCGCAGCGACGCTGGCCGACCGGTACATCTCGGACCGCTTCCTGCCGGACAAGGCGATCGACCTGATCGACGAGGCCGGCTCCCGGATGCGCATCCGCCGGATGACCGCGCCGCCGGACCTGCGCGAGTTCGACGAGAAGATCGCCGAGGTCCGCCGCGAGAAGGAGAGCGCGATCGACGCGCAGGACTTCGAGAAGGCCGCCTCGCTGCGCGACGACGAGAAGCAGCTCCTGAACGCGAAGGCCAAGCGCGAGAAGGAGTGGAAGGCCGGCGACATGGACGTCGTCGCGGAGGTGGACGAGGAGCTCATCGCCGAGGTCCTGGCCACCGCGACCGGCATCCCGGTCTTCAAGCTGACCGAGGAGGAGTCCTCCCGCCTGCTGCGCATGGAGGACGAGCTGCACAAGCGCGTCATCGGCCAGAAGGACGCCATCAAGGCGCTCTCCCAGGCCATCCGGCGCACGCGTGCGGGCCTCAAGGACCCGAAGCGTCCCGGCGGCTCGTTCATCTTCGCCGGCCCCTCGGGTGTCGGTAAGACCGAGCTCTCCAAGACGCTCGCCGAGTTCCTCTTCGGCGACGAGGACGCGCTGATCTCCCTCGACATGTCGGAGTTCAGCGAGAAGCACACCGTCTCGCGGCTGTTCGGCTCCCCGCCCGGCTACGTCGGCTACGAGGAGGGCGGCCAGCTCACCGAGAAGGTGCGCCGCAAGCCGTTCTCGGTCGTGCTCTTCGACGAGGTCGAGAAGGCCCACCCGGACATCTTCAACTCGCTGCTGCAGATCCTGGAGGACGGTCGGCTGACCGACTCCCAGGGCCGGGTCGTGGACTTCAAGAACACGGTCATCATCATGACCACCAACCTCGGCACCCGGGACATCTCCAAGGGCTTCAACCTGGGCTTCGCGGCCGTGGGCGACACCCAGTCCGGCTACGAGCGGATGAAGGCGAAGGTCGGCGAGGAGCTCAAGCAGCACTTCCGCCCCGAGTTCCTGAACCGTGTCGATGACATCGTGGTCTTCCACCAGCTGACCGAGGAGGACATCATCCAGATCGTCGACCTCATGGTCGACAAGGTGGATGGCCGGCTGAAGGACCGCGACATGGGCCTGGAGCTCAGCATCGAGGCCAAGCAGCTGCTCGCGAAGCGCGGCTACGACCCGATCCTCGGTGCCCGTCCGCTGCGTCGCACGATCCAGCGCGAGATCGAGGACCACCTGTCGGAGAAGATCCTCTTCGGCGAGCTGCGGGCCGGCCAGATCGTGGTCGTCGGCGTGGAGGGTGAGGGCAAGGAAGCCAAGTTCACCTTCCGCGGTGAGGAGAAGACGGCCGTGGCCGACACTCCGGCCGCGGTCGCGGCGACCGGCCCCGACCTGACGAAGTAGCAGCAGCCACAGCAGTCACGGCAGCTGCCAGCAGTATCCGGCGAGCCGCCGGCCCTCTCGGGACTTCCCGAGGGGCCGGCGGCTCGCTGTCGTTTCTGCGTGCGATAGCAGAGCGGACAATGGAAACTCCCGTTCCAGTTGATATTGATGTTTCGATATTTCCCTGTCCGGTCAGACATTCGATCGCCGTCGACTTAGCAGAGTATGACCGGTATGACTACCTCTGTTGACTGGCGTGAATGCACGGGCGAACAATAAATCCCGCAGACAGCCGCCATGTCCGCGGTTCGCGGTGCGCGCGGCCATCCCAATTCGACCCGATGACCGATTCGGCTGATCGAGCCCGATGACCGCACCCGATGACCCGAGCCCGAGGACAAGGGGCTGATCGTGATCCGCTCAGTAGGCGCCCGCGAGAGGCCCGGGCACCAGCCCGCCGGGCCACTGTGCGCGGCAAGGCCGCCGCTCCCCCGGCGCCTGCCGTCGCCACGGCCACCGGCGACCACTGGGCGGGTCCCTCCGGCTTCGGAGGGGCCCTGAACGCGCCCGAGATCGCCGGCCGGCTACCCGCCTGCCGGCATTCGGTTCTCGGCGCGATTTCGGCGCCGCCCCCGGAGCCGTTCGTTCCGGGTAATCCGGTCGGCGCGAGCTTCGGACTTCGGGTTCAGTGGAATTCGACGTTCCGCCGACACCCGGGTCGAATTCCCCGAATTCGACTGCCACCCGGATCAGCAGCTCGCCCCTTTTTCCTCCCCCGCCTCACTCGTCTCTCCATCCCGTCCCTCTTCGTCCCGCCACTCTTCATCCCGTACCTCTGCCACCCGCACCGGTTCTCCCCACCGATGGCCACCCGGGTGGCCGTCAGCACCTGACCGCCATGAAAGGCCGAGCATCATGAGCAACGGCGACAAGACTCGCGCCAATGCCGTCATCACCGTGCACAAGTACGAGCCGGAGGCCTACGAGGCGCCCGCCGAGGGCGGGATCCTGAACCGGATCCACGCCGAGGAGAGCTTCAGCGGCGACCTCGAGGGCGAGGGCGTGGTCGAGTTCCTCCAGGTCTACCGCGCCGACGGGACCGCCGGTTTCGTCGGCCTGGAGCGGTTCACCGGCACGCTGGCCGGCCGCACGGGCACCTTCGTCCTCCAGGACACCGGCACGCTCGAGGGCAGCGTCGTCAGCGGCGAGTGGTTCGTCGTGCCGGGCACCGGCACCGGCGAACTGGCCGGCCTGCGCGGCGCCGGCGGCTTCCGCGCCAACCTGGGCGAGGGCGCCGAGGCCACGCTGGACTACTGGTTCGAGTGATCTGACAGACCGTCGGGAGCGGGCGCCGGCCGTTCGGCGCCCGTCCGCAATCGGAGTGAGGAGGTTCTCGTGAGCACCATCAGCCAAAGCGCCCCGACCACGGGCGCGCGCATCGGACAGCCCAGCAGCCGCGGGTTCTGGATCATCGCGGTAACGTCGTTCCTGTACCTGTTCGCGGTCAGCGCGCCGTCACCGATGTACGGCATCTACGCCGCGAAGTGGCACTTCTCGGCCACCACACTGACCCTGGTCTTCGCCGCCTACGCCGCGACGCTGCTGATCACCATGCTGCTGGCCGGCGCGCTCTCCGACGCGATCGGCCGACGGCCCGTCATCGTCACGGCGCTGGTCGTCCAGGCCGCCACCATGGTGCTCTTCTTCTTCGCGAGCGACGTCGCCTGGCTCTTCGCCGCCCGGCTCCTGCAGGGCGTCGCGACCGGCCTGGTCACGGCGGCCGTCTCGGCGGCGCTGGTCGACCTGCAGCCGGCCCACCGCCCCGGACTCGCGCCGCTCATCAACGCGACCGTGCCGCCGGCCGGCCTCGCTGTGGGCGCGCTCTGCTCCGGCGCGCTGGTGCAGTACGGCCCGCAGCCGACCAAGCTGATCTACGGCCTGATGTTCATCATGTTCGTCGCGCTCGCGATCATCGTGCCCACCCTGGTGAAGGAGACGGTGACCACCCGTCAGCACTTCAAGGTGGACGTGAAGGTCAGCATCGAACCGAACGTCAAGCGGGCGTTCTTCTCCACCATGCCGGTGCTGGTCGCGGTCTGGGCGCTGAGCGGCTTCTACATGTCACTGGGCACCTCGCTCACGCTGAAGATGGAGAAATCGCACAACGTGCTGCTCGGCGGCATCGTCATCTTCCTGCTCTGCGCGTTCGGCGCCGGTACCGGCCTGGTGCTGCGGTCCTGGGCCTCGCGCAAGATCGTCCTGTTCGGCTGCTCGATGCTCAGCGCCGGCGTGCTGATCACGGTCGCCGCCATCGCCGCCGACATCCCGACCCTGCTCTTCGTCGGCACGGTCATCGCGGGCTGCGGCTACGGCGCCGGCTTCCTCGGCGTCTTCCGCACGCTCTCCAGCATGGCCCACCCGATGCGCCGTAGTGAGCTCATCTCGGCCATCTACGTGGTCGCGTACCTGTCGTTCTCGATCCCCGGCGTGATCGCGGGCATCCTCACCACCAAGATCGGCCTGCACAACACGGCGCTGGGCTACGGCGCGATCGTCGCCGCCCTGGCACTGGGCGCGATCCCGCTGACGCTCAAGCACTGCAAGCACCCCGCGACGGTCTGACGCATCGTCTGACATCGCTGGAGCGGGGGGGGGGGAGGAAGAGCGGCGGCCCCCTTCTCTTTCCCCCCCTCCCCCCCCCTCCCCCCTC
>NZ_JBWXUE010000026.1:0-11306 GCF_057158765.1 Kitasatospora sp. NEAU-69 | reverse complement strand
GGAAGGAAGGGGGTCGGGGGGGGGGGGGGGGGGGGGTTGGGGGGGGGGGGGGGGGGGGGGACCCCCCCCCCCCCCCCCCCGCTTCTGCATCCCCTTCTGCATCCCCTTCGCTGCCTCGCCTGCCCACCAGGCCATATCCTGACCGGCACCGCCTGCCCGGGACCGCCTCGGACGGCAGTCGCACCACAGGGGATCGAGATGGCAGGCACGGCGAAGGCACCAGCGAAGGCAGCGGCCAAGGCACCGGCCAAGAAGCCGCCGGCCAAGGCAGCGAAAACCACGGCCCCGAAGCCGCCTGCCAAGAAGGCACCCGCCAAGACGTCACCAGCCAAGAAAGCCCCCGCCAAGAAGCCGGCGGCCAAAACACCATCGCCCGGAAAGCCGGCGCCCTCCGCGGCCCCGAAGCGGACCTCGCCTTCCTCGTCGAAGAAGAGCTCGCCCGCACCCCGGCGCCGGGCACGCGCGAAGGCGAACGAGCGGATGAACATCCCGCTGCTCGTCTTCGTCCTGCTCGTCGGCGCGGCGATAGCGGCCCCCAGCTACTACGGCCTGGCCGGCTCCGTCCGCGACGTCCGGATGTCCGCCGGCCTCAGCGGCTCGTCCGGGCAGATGCACATCGGCCCCTGCACCGGCCACCCCGGCAGCCGCGGCTCGACGAACTACAACTGCTACGGCGAGGTGACCCCGCCGTCGGCCGCGCCGATGACCCGGGGCGGCCTGGCCCTGCTCAAGGACCAGGGCTCGGACCGGCACGGTCAGCAGATCGAGGTCAGCTGCACCCCCACCGGCACCTGCACCCCCGCCGGCACGCACGCCCTCCTCGGCAACGTCCTGCTGCTGATGATCTGCTTCGGCTTCTTCAGCTGCGGGCTCGCCATAGCGCTGTTCGCCTTCTTCGGCCTCGGCAGGACCCCGCTCGACACCTTCGAGCGGTGGATCGGCAACCCGCTGGGCTGGGTGCTGAAGGTGCTCGGGGGAATCGCGATCTGCCTGGTGCTCGCCTTCCTCGCGACCTGAGCCGTGCCGCTCCTGCTGGTCAGCCCAGGGACGCGGCAGAGCTGACCACGACTCCGTAGAGATCGTCGATCGTCGCGAGCGCGCCGTGGTGCAGCTGCTCGGCGGAGACGTCGGCGACGGTCGTGCGCAGCGCCCGGGTCGCACAGGCGTCCGCGACCACGGTGGGCCGGTTGCCGCGCAGGAACGCACCGGCCGTGGTGGCGAGCAGGCACATGTGGGTCATGAAGCCGGCGATGACGACGTCCTTGCTGCCGGCCGCATCGACGCGCTCGCCCAGGTCCGTCCCGACGAACGCGTCGGGCACGCTCTTGACCACGACCGCCTCGCCCTCGACCGGCGCCACGCGTGGGTGGATCCCGCCGATCTCGGCCCGGACGTCGTACGGGGTGCCCTCGCCACCGTCGTTGACGACGTGGATGACCGTGGCCCCGGCCTGCCGCGCTGCCGCGAGCAGCGCGGCAGCCTCATCGAGGGCGGCTTCCCAGCCCGCCAGCTCCATTACGCCCCGGGTGTAGGTGTTCTGGTAGTCGATCAGGATCAGGGTCGCGCCGGAGAGCGAGGCGGGCGTCTGATCGAATCCGTTGAGTTCACGCAGGGTCGTCGTAGACGTCGTAGGCATGGCTGCACCCTCTTCGGCTCGGTGTGTGTGGATGGCCGCACCACTCACACCGGTGGCCGCCACCAGCAACGCTACGATCGCCTCAGCATGTCGGCAATGTCATCCAACTTGCAGATCCAGACATCACCGACCGACCCGACCGACACCGCCCCCTGCCCCGACGGAGACCCATGAGCAGCATCAGACGGTGCATCGTGATCACCCTCTTCGACGGCGTCGACCTGCTGGACGTCACCGGCCCGCCGGAGGTCTTCTCGCTCCTGCAACGCGAGATGGACCACCGGACGGGCTATCACGTGCTGCTGGCGGCCGAGACCATGGATCCCGTCACCACCTCGGCCGGCGTCCGCCTGCTGCCCGACACCACGTTCGAGGAGCTCTCGGGCAGGAGCATCGACACCCTGATCGTGCCCGGCTCGGTGGAGGTCGACGAGCAGCGCCGCATCCGCGCCCTCACCGATCCCGCCGTGGTCGAGCGGGTGAGGACCCTGGCCGCCACCGCCCGGCGCATCGCCTCCGTCTGCGTGGGAGCACACATCCTGGCGGCCGCCGGCCTGTTGGACGGCAAGCGCGCCACCACCCACTGGTCCACCGCGCACCAGCTCGCCGCCGAGCACCCGTCGATCGAGGTCGACGCCGATCCGATCTTCATCCGCGATCAGAACGTGTGGACCGGCGCGGGCATCAGCGCCTGCCTCGACCTCTCCCTCGCCCTGGTCGCCGAGGACTTCGGCGAAGCGGCCGCGCTCGGCGTCGCCAGGCAGCTCGTGATGTACCTGAAGCGCCCGAGCGGCCAGAGCCAGTTCAGCGTCCCGCTCGGGCTTCCCGTGTCGACCACCCGCCGCATCGACGACCTGCGCCACTACATCACCCAGAACCTCACCGCCCCGCTCACCGTCGCCGACCTCGCCACCCGGGCCCACGTGAGCGAACGCCAGCTCACCCGGATCTTCCGCACCGAACTCGGCCTGACCCCGGCCGCCTACGTGGAGTCGGCCCGGGTCGAAGTGGCCCGCAACCGCCTCGAATCCACCGACGACGTCCTCGAACGCATCGCCTCGACCTGCGGCTTCAACACCACCGACACCCTCATCCGCGCCTTCCGCCGCACGCTCAACACGACCCCGACGGAGTACCGCAACCGCTTCCGCCACTCCGGCTAGACCGGTTTCGGCAGAGCCCGGAGAGCTTCGCGGTCAGCGCTGCGGGGTCTTGCGGCCGAGGGCCAGAGCGGCAGCGTGCAGGGCGAGGACGAAGACGGCCAGCAAGGCGAAGTGGACGAACCAGGCGCCGGCCATGGTGGGGCCGCCCCAGGACGTCGCGGTGTCCGGCTGGGCCAGGGGGAAGCAGACCCCCCGCACCAGGAGGTCGAACCAGAGCGCGACGGCCGCCAGGGACATCACCAACCCCAACGGCAGTCGGAGCAGACCGGATTGGCGCACGTCCAGTAGGCGCACCGGGGCTAGCAGCAAGCGGCGCGCGATTCCACCCGTCATTCGTCCTTCTCCCTGCCTTCTCGTCGTCTCGGCAACGTGACCATCCTGCTCAGTCACCGGAGGACCGGGTATCGGGTGCGCCCCCGACTCACCCCTGAACCGTCCCTGAGGGGATCCCAGAAGGATCACGGGGCTGGCACCGGCGGGTGGCGTGCCGATTGGATGTCACGAGACGTTTCAACTCGATGGAGCGAGGACCCGGCCCATGACCTCTGACGACCTGTTCGACGAGATCGCCACCGACCTCGCGCCACACGGTGCCACCGCCGGAGCGATGTTCGGCAAACGCGGCCTCAAGGCCCGCGGCAAGGCATTCGTCTGCCTCAAGGGCGATCTGCTCGCTTTCCGACTGGGTGCCGGCACCCCTGCCCATGCCGAGGCCCTTGCCCTGCCCGGAGCCGAACTCTTCGACCCCTCCGGCAAGCACCGCCCGTTCAAGGACTGGGTCGCCGTCCCCGTCGCCCACGCCCACGCCTGGCCCCACTACGCCGAAACCGCGCTCGACAGCCTCGACGGCTGAAGGAGGGCAGCCAGTCGCAGAGCCGGTCAAGCCCGGCCAGCCCTTCACCCGACCCCGTGCTCAGTCGGCCGGGAGTGTTCCGACGACGTGGGTAGGGTCGTCGAGCCAGACCGTGTTCGCCTCCGGAGTCACGGTGAGCCCGTAGCGGTCGAGCCCTGGACGTCCGTTGGCCAACCACTCCGTGGCCACCGCTTCCAGCGTGGACCAGAGCGGGTGGGGGCCACCCTGACAGGCCCGGACGGTGCCGTCGGCCGAGGATTCCAGCACCGCCCACGATCCGTCCGTGTGCAAGAACCACTGGCCGGAGACACCGTCGGCCGACAGGCGCAGCCGCGTCGTACCGGGCGCCGCGAGCTGCGCCGCCCAGAGGAAAGCCGGGTCGTCCAGCGTCTCGGGGCGGACAGCCGTTTCGAGGCCCGCGGCGCTGCCTCGGGCTGCGATGGCGGCGCGCATCAGGGGGCCGATCACCGGCCGCCGGGTCTCGCGGGAGAGCATGAACGAGACCTCGGAGTTGATGAACCGCCCCTGCGCCGTCCCGTCGCCCACGTGCAGCTTCACGTAGCCGTAGGCGTCGAGGCTGCCGACCAGCGAGACGACGATGACGGCGCCGGGCACCGCCTGCTCCAGCCACTCGGCCGGGACGTGGCCGGGTGAGTACGTGGCGATGATCCGCCCGTACTTCGCTCCTGCCGGATCGCCCTTGCCACCGTCACCGACGATCAGCCGGGGCCGGAACCCGATGGAGGCGAGCCGTTCGGCGTCAGCGGCGGACAGGACCGGGTCGTGCTCCACACTGGTCACGCACCGGTCCCCGAGCCGGGCGCACAGCAGGGCGGTGGAGTAACCGGTGCCAGTACCGACTTCGAGCACCCTCGCACCGTCGGGAACGTCGAGGTCCTCGAGCATCCGCACCACGACACCGGGCAGCGTCGAAGAGCTGGTGGGCGTGCCGCTGACGGCTTCGCCGTCGGGGCCGGTGGCACCGTGATCGAGCTGGGTCACCCAGGTCGTGTTCTCGTAGGCCAGCTTCAGCCAGGCGCCGGTGTCGGCATCCTTGCTGACGGCGGCGTACCGGGTGATGCCGTCGGGACCGTCGGCGGCGGCGTAGAAGGACGGCAGGAAGGTGTGCCGGGGAACCGCCAGCACCGCGTCCCGCCACGGCGCGGTCAGCAGCGAGCCGTCACGCGCCAACTCCTCGACCAGCTCGGCGCGAAGCCGGCGCGCCGCCTCCTCGATCTCGTCCGGGCTGTCACTCACGTTGTCGCTCACTTGCTGCCCTTCTATGGCCCAGGAGGGGCGTACCGTCGGGCTCATGGTGAACGAGCACCTTGGGGATCGGCTGTCCCGCATACGCCGATTGGGTGATCTGACGCAAGAAGAACTCGCCGAGAAGTCCGGCGTATCCGTCGATGTGGTAAGGAAGTTGGAGCAAAAGCGGAAGCACTCCGCGCGACTTCCGACACTCCATGCTCTCGCCAAGGGCCTGGGCGTGGAACTCACCTCACTCCTGGGCGACCCGCCCGCAGTCCCCTCGACCGGCGACGCCGAACCTCCCGGCCTGGTCGCCGTTCGACGGGCCATCACACCACCACTGTTCGCACCACCTCAGGTGCCTGACGGAGCGGACGCACTGTCGCTGCCCCTGCTGCGCGCGGAGATCTCGGATGCCTGGACCCTGTACCACGACGCCGAGTTCGGCAGGGTCATGGAACTGCTGCCCGGGATCATCGCGGATGCCCGACTGATTGCTGCGGTAGGGCGCGGCCAGGATCGGCTCGCAGGTCAACACGCCCTGGGCAAGGCACTCCAGCTGGGCGGCCATCTGGCCATTCGCCTCGGCAAGACGGACCTGAGCCTGTCGAGCCTCGATCGCGCGATAGCCGCCGCTGACGCAGCGGAGGACCCGTTGTTGTCAGCCATGGTCTGCAATTCGATCGCCTGGGCCTACCAACGTCAGAACCGGCTAGACGACGCCCAGAACCTGGCCGTGCACGCAGCCGACGGCCTGGAGCGCGAGCATGCCACCAGCGCCGAAGCCATGCGTGTCTGGGGCGGGTTGGTCATGTCGGCGGCGACCAGCGTGGCGCGCAGCGGGGACTATGCCGGGGCCTCGGAGATGATGCTGACAGCGGAGAAGGCCGCCGGTCACCTGGCACGGCTGCCGACTGTCGCCGACGGCAAGCTCTACAGCATCTTCAGTCGGTCATCGGTGCGCATCGAGCGCGTTCGCCTCGCCGTCCAGCACGCCCGCCCGGAAGAAGCGCTGAGCCTGGCCCGTGGCATACGCCTGAGCGCCGAAACGCCCCTCTCATGGCGCACTTGGCTACTCCTTGACGTGGCCCGCGCGTACGCCGATCTCGGTGATGCCGCACGCGCGGTGGCGACGTTGGAGCGGCTGCACCGGACCGCAACGGCATGGATGCGCCATCACACGGAGGCAGTTGCGATCGTCTCGGATCTCGGGGCGGGCCCCGCTCGCCCCGCCGGCCTTCGAGAGCTCGCCCGAATAGTCGGCCTGGCCGACTTCTCGCGCAGCTGAGCATCGCCGGCGCGCAGTCGGCTGATCGACGTCAACGGGCAGCGGCCACAGCATCCGTGTACAGCTCGGTGGTGAGGTCAGCCTCGTCGATGCCGAGGCCGACGAGCAGATCACGGACAACGGCCAGTGCTGCCGCCAATTCGTCGTCCGACGCGAGTGTCTCCACCTCGATGAATGTGCCGTCGATTTCGGGAACCCGAACGAGCGTGGCCAGCAGTTCACGCCCGTCCTGCTTGAACGAGTAGTTCCGGCACCGCTTCTCGAATGCGATCACCGGTACGTACCCGAGAGCGCGCACGATCTCCTGAGCAGCAGCGGCATCCTCGACCCTGGTCTCGTGTTCCGGCTTGGAGCCGGAGGCCTCATCCACGCGCGGGCCCTTGTACGTCAGCAGGGTCCGGGTGTCATCGGCCGCATGGACGGTACGAATCCGCAGCTCCCGGTCGCCCTGAGCGAGCAGCCCAGCCGGAGCGTCGTAGTAGGTGTCCTGATAAACCTCGGCCCGCCCAGGGCCATACCGCGTCTCCAGTCGCGCCAGCACAGCTTCCGGGTCACGCACGACAGCCTTCAGCCCAGCCTCGATCGCCACCGCAGCTCCTTTCTGTCAGATGGTCGAGCGGTAGAAGACCTTCCCATCGTGGGGCTCGACACCGAGCGCGGCATACAGCTCAAGAGCCGACGGGTTGTCGCGGTCAGCGGTCCACTCCACTCGCGAACACCCGGCCGCGCGAGCCTCGTTGTGCACAGCCAGCATCAGCGCGCGAGCGACACCCTGACGTCGGCTGGACGCCCTGACGTACAGCTCCTTCAGATAGAGGCTGACGTCGGCCCCGGCCGCCGGCCAGAGGCGGCTCACCGAAGCGAGGCCGACGACCTGGCCACCGCTGCGCGCCAACAGCACTCGGGCAGCAGGCCACTCCCCGAACAGGGCCGAGCGCACATCGACGACTGGCGGCGCAGTTCGTTCCCCGCCGTAGTACTCCTCGATCTCGCCGAGGATCTCGGCGATCGTCTCGGCGTCGGCTTCGATCGCAGGGGTGATGTCCAGTCCCATCGGATGCCTCTCAGCCGGCGGAGGGGAGAGCGAGCAGGTCGTGCAGCGCCCAGTGCGTTGCGGTGCCAGTTTGGACTCCGTCGCCTCAGGCTGCCAGGAACGCCACAGCCCGCTCCTCCAGCTCCTGAACTGCGCGAATCTTCCTCAGACGTCGCTCTATCCGACCTTCCGTCATGCGACAGACTGGCGGGCCGTCCGATCTGCCGGCTCAGCCGGCCGCAGCCCGCACCGCGCTGAGCGCGGCAGCCCACGGGTACGTCTCCGGCCGCCCCTGCCCCGGTTCGTTCGGGACGAAGCCGCCCTCACCGAGCAGCACGTGCACGCCCGCACCGCGCAGGTCGGCGATGCTCCGCTCGAACTGCGGATGGGCCAGGAACGCCGAGTTGACGCACGGCATCGTCACCAGCGGAATCCCCTTGCCGATCGCCTCGGCCGCGAACCCGACGATGAACGACGTCGTCAGGCCCAGCGCCCACGAGTTGAGGGTGTTGAATGTCGCCGGCGCGACCAGCCCGACCGTGGCCGGAGGCCAAACGTCCGGCTCGCCGGGCCGGCGGTACCTGCTCCGGACCGGATGCCCGGTCAGGCGCTCCAGTTCCGGGATGCTGTCGGCCAACCAGTCCGCCGCCGTTGCTGTCAGTCCGAGGCATACGCTCCAGCCGTCATCCTGAGCCCGCTCGATCACGGGCTGCAGGTCGAGCACCGGGGGTGCGGCGGAGCCCAGCAGGTAGAGCACTCGATCGGTTGGCATGCCGCCATCGAAGCAAGCACAGCTCGATGAGTCCAGAGCAGCACTATCGAGAGGGCCCACCTTGACTACCGAGGGCGGTATCGTCGGCACTCTCGGCAATCGATCCCAGGCAGGTACCGCGATGCCCTCCCCTGATCCCGACGGTGTCGGCGCCCGCATCGCCGCATATCGAAAGCTGCGCCACCTCACCCAGCGTGCACTCGCCGAGCGCGCCAAGATTTCCTACAGTCTGATGTTCCAGATCGAGCAGGGAGCGAAGCCTGCCAGCCCTGCCGTGCTTGCCTCACTGTCGAGAGCGCTCTCGGTGTGCGTGGGGGACCTCACCGGCCAGCCCTATCTTGAACAGTTGCGCCAAGACCAGCTCGACGGGTTGATCCAGCCGATTCGCGAGGCACTGGATCTCTACGACCTGGACTCGGATCCAGAGTTCACCACCCGGCCGGGGATCGAGCTGGTCGCTCATGCCGACCGCATGTGTACGCTCATCCGCTCCGGCAACCTGCACACGGCGGCATCCGAGCTGCCAGGGCTGATTGCCGAAACGACTGCTGCGGCACATACGTCGGCCGACGATCAGCTGTGGTCCGCACTTGCCAGCAGCTACCGCAGCGCCTACGACACCGCCACGAAACTCGGGTTCCAGGACCTTTCGTCGATCGCCCTCGATCGGATGGCCTGGGCATCGGAACGAGCATCGGATGCCGTTAGTGCAGGCACTCGTCAGTACCTCCGCTCACTGGCATACCTGCGTGCCGGTCAGTACCGAACCGGTATGCGTCTGGCCGAAGCCGGCAGGCAGGTGGTGGCGCAGGCTGTTCCAGGCTTCGAGCGCGCCGCGATCACTGGCCAACTCCACCTCGGCTCGGCTGTCCTGGCCGCACGGGCAGGGGATGCCGAAGAGGCGGAGGAGCACATCGCCGCCGCGCGGCGGATCGCCGACGAGACGGGCGAGATCCACCAGGTTCGTTGGCTCACGTTCGGCCCGACCAACGTAGCCGTACACCACGCCAGCGCGCTGATCGATCAGCACCACTACGCTCAGGCGCTCGATGTGGCCAGGGGCATCATCGTGCCGCGTGACTGGCCCGCGAGTCGCGCGGCACATCACCACGCCGAACTCGCCTCTGCACAGCTCTGGACCGGCCAACCGGGCACTGCCTTCCGAAGCCTGCTCCGGGCCAGGGAGTTGGCACCGCAGCAAGCCCGTCACAGCCCGGCGGTCAGGAATACGGTGGCAGGCATCGTTCGAGCTCAGCGGTCTACCCCGGCTCGCGTCGCGAGCTTTGCAGCATGGCTTGGCATCCTGCGTTCCGCGTAATTCGGCTGGTCTAGAGGGTCCGATGTGGTGAAGTGCCTGGTCAGCTGGTCCGGTGATGCCACACGGCCTGGAGCTTCCTAGAGAAACGCATCCGATCTGAGAGTCATTGACTGCATGGCTCAGGCGTGTATGGTCTAGAGCGATGTATGTGAAGACGACGAGTCGGAAGACCAAGAGCGGTACTGTCCGCTACCTGCACCTGGCCCACAACACCTGGGACGCAGCGGCCGGGCGGTCGGTGCCGAAGCTGCTGTACGGCTTCGGCCGTGAGGATCAGCTGGACACCGACGCGGTGCGCCGCCTGGTCGGCTCGCTGTCCAAGCTCCTCGATCCGGCTGCCGCGCTGGCGGCCACCGCCGAGGCGAACACGGAGCTGGACTTCGTCGAGTCCCGTCCCTTCGGCGGCGCGTATCTCCTGGACCAGCTGTGGCACCGGCTGGAACTCCCGGGCATCGTGGCCGCGTTGGGCACCCGTGGCCGGGGCCGTCCACGCAACGTCAAGGCCACCGAACGTGCCCTGTTCGCGCTGGTCGCCAACCGCGCGCTGGCCCCGTCCTCGAAGCTGGCGGCCGCCGAGTGGGTCAACCACGACGTGCACATCGACAGCCTGGACCGCATCGACGACGACGCCTGCTACCGGGCGATGGACTGGCTTCACCAGATACGCGAGAAGCTGGAACGGCAGGTCTTCGACTCCGCCGCCCACCTGCTCAACCTCGAAGTCGACCTGCTGTTCTTCGACACCACCAGCACCTACTTCGAACTCGAGGACGCCGACCTGCCCGTCGCCCGCGACGAACACGGCGTCCCCCTCCCCGAAACCGGCGACGGCGACGGCGACGGCGACGGCGACGGCGCGAGCATGCGCGGGTTTCGGACCTGGGGGAAGTCGAAGGACTCCCGCGACGACCTGCCGCAGATCGTGATCGGGATGGCGGTGACCCGTGACGGGATCCCGGTGCGGGTGTGGTGCTGGCCGGGCAACACCGGCGACTCCGCGTTGATCCGCCAGGTCAAGGACGAGATGCGGGACTGGACCCTGTCCAAGATCGTGTGGGTCGCCGACCGGGGCTTCGCCTCCGCGGCCAACCGCCGCTACCTCCGCTCCGGCGACCACCACTACATCATCGGCGAGAAACTCCGCTCCAACTCACCCGAGATCAAGGCCGCACTCTCGCGGCAGGGCCGCTACCAGGACATCGCGCACAACATGCGTGTCAAGGAGGTGAAGGTCTCCGAGTCCGAACGCTTCGTGATCTGCCACAACCCCGAAGGCGCCACCCGGGACGCGGCGATCCGCACCCAGCTGATCGCGCAGCTGAGCGAACTGATCGAAGACAGCGACGCCCTGTCGGACTACAAACGCGGCGAACTGCGCGGGAAGATCACCGCCAAACCCGGCCTGAACCGCTACCTGCGGACCACCCCGGCCGGCAAGCTCCGCATCGACGCCACCAAGGCCAAGGCCGAGGCGAACCTCGACGGCAAGTACCTCCTGCGCTGCAGCGACCCGAAACTCTCGGCCGAGGACATCGCGCTGGGCTACAAGCAACTCCTCGAAGTCGAGCGCGGCTGGCGGGACATGAAGCAGATCCTCGACCTCCGCCCGGTCTACCACCGCCTCGAAGAACGCATCCGCGCCCACGTCATCCTGTGCTGGCTCGCCCTGCTGCTGATCCGCATCGCCGAGACCACCACCGGGACGACCTGGCCCACCATCCGCCGCGAACTCGACCGGCTCCACCTGGGCACCTTCACCGGCCCCGCCGGCACCTTCCGCCAGCTCACCGAGCTCACCCGCACCCAGCGCGACCTGCTGGGCAAGCTCGACATCCCCGCACCCAAGAAGATCGTCGAACTCACCCCCGAAACCCGCTGACCAGCCACAACCCCCACGCCTAGAGACACGCCCCCACGGCGTATCCAGCCGCATTTCCCCAGGCCACAGCACGAATCAATGCTCTAGGCGCCGCGAATTATGCGGAACGCAGG
>NZ_JBWXUE010000025.1:0-133533 GCF_057158765.1 Kitasatospora sp. NEAU-69 | reverse complement strand
CTGTGTTGTTCTGAAACAACGACCCCACACCAAGGTCACGGTGTGGTGCGGTTGACAGTTTCATAGTGTTTCGGTGGTCATAGCGTGAGGGAAACGCCCGGTTACATTCCGAACCCGGAAGCTAAGCCTTACAGCGCCGATGGTACTGCAGGGGGGACCCTGTGGGAGAGTAGGACGCCGCCGAACAATCATTCAGGGAAAGCCCCTGGCCAGCAATGGCCAGGGGCTTTTTCGCGTTCCGGGTCCATGCGCTACTCTTCCGGCCAGCACAACGGCCCGGCGGAGAGGCACACGGCCTTGCAGAATCTGACCCTGTCCTGGCAGAGCGCCGGTACGAGCGGTGCGGTGCTGCTGGGCGCCTCGTACACCGTGCACCGGACGCTGCCCGCCCGTCGTACCGCCGTCGCCGTCCTGCGTGAGGCCGGCACGTTGCTGGCGCTGTTCGCACTCTGGCAGCTGGTCGGCCAGCTTTCCCTGCTGAGCACCGACCACGCACTGGACCGAGCGGAGTGGATCCACCACACCGAACAGCGGCTCGGCCTGCCCGACGAGGCGTCCTGGCAGCGGGCGATCACGCCGTATCCGGTGCTGGTCCGGCTGGCCAACTACTACTACGCGGCCATGCACTTCGGCGTGATGATCGCGATGCTGGTCTGGGTCTTCCTCCGGCACCGGGCACGGTACGCCTGGGTGCGGACGACCGTGGTGCTGGTCACGGCGGCCTGCCTGGTCATCCAGTTCATCCCGGTGGCGCCGCCCCGGATGCTGCCTGACAGCGGCTTCGTGGACGTCGCGGCGGAGTACGGCCAGTCCGTCTACTCGGGCGGCTTCGGCGGCCTGCGCGCCGATGAGCTGTCGGCGATGCCGTCGGTCCACGTGGCCTGGTGCGTCCTGGTGGCCGTCGCGGTGATCGCGATCGGCCGCTCGCCCTGGCGCTGGCTGATCCTGCTGCACCCGCTGCTGACCATCTCGGTCGTGGTGGTGACGGCCAACCACTTCTGGGCCGACGGCATCGTCGCGCTCTGGCTGCTGATGCTCGCCTATGCGGTGCAGTACGGCGCGGCCCGGTGGCGTGCGCGTCGTGCCGCCGCCGATCCGGCGCTCGTCCGACAGCGGGCACTGGCCGACGAGCCGTCGCGGCACTAGAAACGAGAGGCGCCGCCCCCGGACACGCCGGTGGGCGGGCCCGTCGAACAGGGCCCGCCCACCGGTCGGTTCACCTGGTCGGCAGTACGGCCCGACCCCAGCTGCTGTTGGTCAGCGCGGCGGTCGCCGAGTACCAGCTGGCCAGACCGGCCAGGGCCGCGAGCCAGCCGGCGAACTTGACGAGGCCGCCGGAGCTGCCGAAGGTGCCGATCGCGCCGAGCAGCAGAGCGAGCGTCAGCAGGCCGAAGATCACCCGGCTGCTGAGGCCGTGCTGCCAGCTGGTTGCCGTCAGCGTGAATGCGAGCAGGGCCCAGACGAGCATGAAGAGGCCGGCGGCGTTCTTGCCGCCCGTCGCCCCGACGCCGGCTGCCCAGGCCGCCCAGAACGCGCCCAGCCCGGTGAAGGCGGTGCCGCTGAAGGTGTCGCCGGAGCGGAACTGCCAGAGACCGGCGACGAACAGTGCGATCCCGCCGACCACGTGCGCGAGGCCTGCGGCGTCACGGACGTTGGTGCCGCTGAAGACGCCGGCCTGCAGCAGGCCGTAGGCGAGGAGGGTCAGGCCGAGTGCGAGGTATCCGAGGGGACCCGCGTCGAGCGAAGCAGGTCGGGCGTTGGCCCCGGTAGCGTCACTGCTCACCGGAGGCTCCTTTCACTCTGTGTGTGCGATTGTGCTGTGCGGTTTTGCCGTGCGGCTCTTGCTGTGTGGCTGCCGCGCCGCGGGCATGCCGATGTGCTCTGTGTACGGACTTGATGATTCCGGGCACGACTGAGCGACCGTGGCCTGAGCGGGGTGGAAATGGCGGGGTGGAAACGACTGCGGCGGCGGATTCGACAGCCGTCGCTGATGGCCGCGCCGGGCGTCCTGCGGGAGGGGGCGGGCGGTGTCGGCCTGCTGGTGTCCCCGCAGCTCAGCTGCCGGGGGCGGCTCGGGCCGGGAGGATTCCCGGTCAGCTGGGGTCTACCCGCGCTGAGCTGCTTGTACCCTTGTGAATCATAGAATTTGTTCGTTTGTCAGCTGAGCGGCTATCAGACTGAATCCCCGCCGAAGGCGCGTTAACCCGGACTTCGCCTCAGCTCTGCCGCTGGGTCGGGACCCGTAGAGCGATGATCGCCATGTCGTCCGAGGGCGGCTCCGGTGCGAACCGCTCGACCGCTCGCTGCACCCGGGCCGCGACCGCTCCCGCCGTCAGGCCGGTGCAGCCGCTGAGCACCTCGGCGAGGCCCTCCTCGCCCAGCATGCGGGAGCCCTCGCGCCGCTCGGTCACGCCGTCGGTGACGCAGAGCAGCACCTCACCGGGCAGCAGGACCACCTGCTCCGCGGTCAGCTCGATCTCCTCCATCACCCCGAGCAGCGGCTGCGACTCGGCCGCCGCCTCCACCTTGCCGTCGGTGCGAAGCCGCAGCGGCAGCGGGTGCCCGGCGCAGACCAGGCTCAGCTCGGTGCTGCCGTCCGGACGGGGCGTCAGCTCGCCGTACAGCAGCGTGAGGAACCGGCTGCGGTCGCCCTCGTCGAGGATCGCGGCGTTGAGCCGACGCAGCACCTGGGGTGCGTCCAGGCCCTCGCGGGCCAGCAGCCGCAGCGAGTGCCTGGCCAGGCCGGTGACCGCGGCGGCCTCCGGGCCGGTGCCGCAGACGTCGCCGATCGCGAAGCCGTAGGTGCCCTCGCGGATCGCGAACAGGTCGTAGAAGTCGCCGCCGACCTCGTTGCCCTCGCCGGCCGCCTGGTAGAAGACCTCCACCTCGACGCCCGGGATCTTGGGCAGTTCGGGCGGCAGCAGGCTGCGCTGCAGGGCCTGACTGGTCGCCGTGCGCTCCGAGTACAGGCGGGAGTTGTCCAGCGCGAGCGCGGCCCGCCGCGACAGGTCCTCGGCGAGTTCGAGGATCTCCTGGCGGAACGGCACGCCGGCCGGGTTGCCCAGCACCAGCAGCCCGATCACCCGGTTGCGGGCGCTCAGTGGCAGCACCACGGTCTCCCCGACGAGGCCGGACAGCCCGCCCGGTGCGGCGCCGCCGGCCTTCTCGGCGGTCAGCGCGGCGGCCGGCTCGGGCCACGGCACGGTGCCGCCGGAGGGCGCCGCCGTCGGCCGTTCGACCCGCTCCAGCAGCGCTCGCAGCAGGTCGATCCGCTCCTCGTCCTCGTGTAGGACGAACTCCAGCTTGGCCGGCCCGGTCTGTTCGGCCCGCAGCGAGCCGGGCACCGCCGAGGTGGTGTAGACGGCGCACCAGGAGGCCAGCGTGGGCACCGCCATCTGGGCCATCAGGGCGAGCGTCTGCTCCCGCTCCAGCGTGCCGGCGAGCAGGTCGGAGGCCTCGACCAGGAAGGAGAGCGACCCGCGGCGCAGCCGTTCGAGCTCGGCGAGCCGGGCGTTCTCGACGGTGAGCGCGATCCGGTCGGCGGCGAACTGCAGGCGCAGCGCCTGGTCGTTGTCGAACAGGCCCGGGCGGCCGGCGGCGACCCCGAGCGAGCCGGTGAGGCGGCCCTCGACCTTGAGCGGCACGGTGATCAGCGAGCGCAGGCCGGTGCCGTCGAGCAGCGGCGCCGCGTTCGGGCGCAGCGACAGGTCCTCGTGGACGGCGGGCAGCCGGGCCGAGTCGTAGCGGCCGTGACCGGCGTCGACCGGGATCCGGGCGTAGCGGGTGCGTCCGGCCGGCAGGCCGGTGGCGGCCCGGACCTCGAACTCGGTCTCGTCCTCGGTGGTGAGCAGCAGGTAGGCGGCGTCGCCGTCGAGCAGGTCGCAGGCCCGCTCGACGGTCTGCTGGAGCAGGCCGGACAGGTCGTCGGCGGGCAGGCCGTCGAGCAGCAGGTCGAGCGGCTCGACGGCACCGCCGCCGGTCCCGGCCGGCGAGGTGCGCACGGGCGCCGCGAGGATGGCGCGGTCGCGCTCGCGGACCAGCAGGCAGAGGGTGGACGGCGTGCCGGTGGTGTCGAGCACCCGGACCAGCGAGCCGTAGACCTCGATGGTCCGGCGGTCGGCGCGGCGCACCCCGAAGGTGCCCTCCCAGCGGGCCAGTCGCAGTGCGTCGGCCGCCGTGCCGCCGTTGCTCCGCGAGCTCTGGTCCTGCGGCCAGACCACCAGCTCGGCCCACGGCTTGCCGAGCACCTCGTCGGCCGCGCGCAGCAGGAGCCCTTCGGCGTCGGTGTTCCAGGACCGCACCAGGCCGTCGCCGTCCACCTGGACGACCGCGACCAGGACCGGCCCCTCGGCGCTCGGCAGGACCTCGCCGGGAGCCTGCGGCAGTGCGTAGCGGGTGCCGGCCAGCGCGCGTTGCAGGGGCAGCCTGAACCAGACGGTCTTCTGCCCGGCGGAGTACTCGACGCCCCAGCGACTGGAGAGCGCCGAACACATCATCAGACCGCGACCGCCCTCGCCCTCGGCATCCGCGAAGTGCTCGGAGACCGCGTCCCCGGCGCTCGGCCCGGCGAACGCGGGCAGTCCGCGCTCGGGGTGTCGGTCCGTCACGCCGATCTGGACCGAGTCCTCCTCGCGCAGGCAGCTGACCTCGGCGGCGGTCCCCGCGTGCACCACAGCGTTGGTGACCAGCTCACTGACCAGGACGACGGCGTCGTCGACGACCTCGGGCAGCCCCCAGCCCAGCAGCGCGTCGCGCACGAACCCGCGCGCTGCGGACGCCGACCGGCCGTCCGGCTCGAAGGTGGCGGCTGCGCGCGCGGTGACCACGGGCTGCATCTCCTCTGGTTCGGGTACGGCTGCTCGGCGCCTGCGTCCCACCGGTGAGGGAGCGGGTCCCGGGTGGTGTCAGGCCGCGTCGAGGTGCAGCGCTCCACCCTACTTTCCGGCAGGTTTCCCCGCGGCCCCCGGGCACCGAAACGGGCACCGGAGAGTGATTCTGCCCACCAAGTCCGCGGCGCGGTGGTACGAGAGGGTGGTATGAGCCTGTGCAAGCGGGTCGGTTCCGTCGGTCGGTGCTGTCAGACTGGGGGATCCGCAGCCACCGCGCGCAGCGCCGCGTGGGCGGGCAAGAACAGTCGCGATCTGGGAGGGTCCCGTTGAGTTCGGCCACCAAGGACGCTGCCGGGCAGAGCACCACAGACCGGAGCAGCACCGCCCAGAGCAGCACCGCCATGACCACCGCAGCACAGGGCGCGGCGCCGCGCGGCGGGCGGGCGGCGGGCCGCCGCGCCGGCCACAACCGCGGCGCCGAGCCCGCCGACCTGCGCAAACTCCTCGGCGCACTGACCGCGATGCGCGACGGCAACTTCCGGCGCCGGCTCACCGTGCCGGGTGACGGGCCGATGGCCGAGATCGCCGCGATGTTCAACGAGGTCGCCGAGCGCAACCAGCACCTCACCGGCGAGCTGGCCCGGGTGCGTCGGGCGGTCGGCCGTGAGGGGCGGCTCACCGCGCGGCTGGAGAACGGCGCGGGGGAGGGGGCCTGGGCCTCCGCGGTGGACAACTGCAACGCGCTGATCGACGACCTGGCCCGCCCGATGGCCGAGGTCGGCCGGGTGCTCGCCTCGATCGCCGAGGGCGACCTGGACCAGCGGATGGAGCTGCGCTCCGCGCAGCCGGACGGCGGCAGCCACCCGCTGCGCGGCGAGTTCCTCAAGGTCGGCCGGACCGTCAACGGCCTGGTGGACCAGCTCTCCGAGTTCACCGACGAGGTGACCCGGGTGGCCATCGAGGTGGGCACCGAGGGCAAGCTCGGCGGCCAGGCCCGGGTGCGTTCGATGTCCGGCAGCTGGAAGGACCTCGCGGACTCGGTCAACACCATGGCCGGCCGGCTGACCGCACAGGTCCGCAACATCGCCGAGGTGACCACCGCGGTCGCCAAGGGCGACCTGTCGCACAAGGTCACCGTCGATGTGGCCGGCGAGATGCTGGAGCTGAAGAACACCGTCAACACGATGGTGGACCAGCTGAACTCGTTCGCCGCGCAGGTGACGCGGGTGGCGCGGGACGTGGGTACCGAGGGGCGTCTGGGTGGTCAGGCGCAGGTGCCGGGTGTCGCGGGTGTGTGGCGTGATCTCACCGATTCGGTGAACTTCATGGCGAACAATCTGACCGACCAGGTCCGCAACATCGCGCAGGTGACCACGGCGGTGGCCCGTGGTGATCTGTCGCAGAAGATCGAGGTGGACGCCCGGGGCGAGATCCTGGAGCTGAAGAACACCATCAACACCATGGTCGATCAGCTCTCCGCCTTCGCCGCGCAGGTGACGCGGGTGGCGCGGGACGTGGGTACCGAGGGGCGTCTGGGTGGTCAGGCGCAGGTGCCGGGTGTCGCGGGTGTGTGGCGTGATCTCACCGATTCGGTGAACTTCATGGCGAACAATCTGACCGACCAGGTCCGCAACATCGCGCAGGTGACCACGGCGGTGGCCCGGGGTGATCTGTCGCAGAAGATCCAGGTGGACGCCCGGGGCGAGATCCTGGAGCTGAAGAACACCATCAACACCATGGTCGACCAGCTGGGCGCGTTCGCCGACGAGGTCACCCGGGTCGCCCGGGACGTCGGCACCGAGGGCATCCTGGGCGGCCAGGCCAGCGTGCCGGGGGTCTCCGGCACCTGGAAGGACCTCACCAACAGCGTCAACCTGATGGCCAACAACCTGACCAGCCAGGTCAGGAACATCGCCGAGGTGACCACCGCGGTCGCGCTCGGCGACGTCTCGAAGAAGATCACCGTCGATGCCCGGGGCGAGATCCTGGAGCTGGTCACCACCGTCAACACCATGGTCGACCAGCTCTCCGCGTTCGCGGACGAGGTCACCCGGGTCGCCCGCGAGGTCGGCACCGAGGGCATCCTGGGCGGCCAGGCGCGGGTGCGCGGCGTCTCGGGCATCTGGAAGGACCTGACCGACAACGTCAACTTCATGGCGTCCAACCTGACCAGCCAGGTGAGAAACATCGCCGAGGTGGCCACCGCGGTGGCCCGCGGCGACCTCTCGAAGAAGATCACCATCGAGGCGCAGGGCGAGGTGGCCGCGCTGGCCGGCACGCTCAACACGATGGTCGACCAGCTGAACGCGTTCGCCGTCCAGGTGACCAGGGTGGCCCGCGAGGTCGGCACCGACGGCATCCTCGGCGGTCAGGCCGGGGTTCCGGGCGTGGCCGGCATCTGGAAGGACCTGACCGACAACGTCAACCAGATGGCGAACAACCTGACCGGGCAGGTCCGCAACATCGCCCTGGTGATCACCGCGGTGGCCCGCGGCGACCTGTCCCAGAAGATCGACGTGGACGCCCGCGGCGAGATCCTCGACCTCAAGACCAGCATCAACACCATGGTGGACCAGCTGAGTTCGTTCGCCGACGAGGTCACCCGGGTGGCCCGCGAGGTCGGCACCGACGGCCGGCTCGGCGGCCAGGCCCGGGTGCCCGGCGTGGACGGGACCTGGCAGGACCTCACCGAGGGCGTGAACGAGCTCGCGAACAACCTCACCCGGCAGGTGCGCGCGATCGCCCAGGTCGCCACCGCGGTGACCCGCGGCGACCTCTCGCTGCGGATCGACGTCGATGCCTCGGGCGAGATCGACGAGCTCAAGGACAACATCAACCAGATGATCGCCAACCTGCGCGAGACCACTCGCACCAACCAGGAGCAGGACTGGCTGAAGACCAACATGGCCCGGTTCTCCGGCCTGCTCCAGGGCCGGCGCGACCTGGAGGCGGTCGCCTCGCTGATCATGAGCGAGCTGACCCCGGTGGTCTCCGCGCAGCACGGTGCGTTCTTCCTCGCCCAGCCGGCCGGCCGCACCGCCGAGATGCTCACCGAGGACGACGACGAGTCGGACACCGTGCTGCGGCTGATCGGCTCCTACGGCTACACCCGCCGCTCGATGCCGACCACGTTCCGGCCCGGTGAGTCGCTGGTCGGCCAGGCCGCGGTGCAGAAGCGCCCGATCAGCCTGACCGAGGCGCCGCCCGGATACCTGCGGATCTCCTCCGGCCTCGGCGAGGCCTCGCCGGCCCACGTCGTGGTGCTGCCGGTGCTCTTCGAGGGCCGGCTGCTCGGCGTGATCGAACTGGCCACCTTCAGCTCCTTCACCACCGTGGTGATGGACTTCCTGAACCAGATCGCCGACCTGATCGGCGTCACCGTCAACACGATCAGTGTCAACACCAAGACCGAGGGCCTGCTCCTGGAGTCGCAGCGACTGACCGCCGAACTCTCCATGCGTTCGGCCGAGTTGGAGGCCCGCCAGGAGGAGCTGGAGCGCACCAACGAGGAGCTCCAGGAGAAGGCCGAGCAACTCGCCCAGCAGAACCGCGACATCGAGATCAAGAACAGCGAGATCGAGGAGGCGCGCAAGGTCCTGGAGGAGCGCGCCGAGCAGCTCGCACTCGCCTCGCGCTACAAGAGCGAGTTCCTCGCGAACATGTCGCACGAGCTGCGCACCCCGCTCAACTCGCTGCTGATCCTGGCCAAGCTGCTCTCCGACAACAACGAGGGCAACCTGTCGCCGAAGCAGGTCGAGTTCGCCGACACGATCCACGGCGCCGGCTCCGACCTGCTCCAGCTGATCAACGACATCCTCGACCTCTCCAAGGTCGAGGCGGGCAAGATGGACGTCCGCCCGAGCAAGATCGCGCTGGTCCAGCTGACCGACTACGTGGAGGCGGCGTTCCGGCCGCTGACCGCCGAGAAGGGGCTGGACTTCGAGGTCACCGTCTCGGGTGAGCTGGCACCCACGCTGCACACCGATGAGCAGCGGCTCCAGCAGGTGCTGCGCAATCTGCTCTCCAACGCGGTGAAGTTCACCGACAGCGGCGCCGTGCAGCTGGACATCCGCCCGGCCGGCCCGGACGTGCCACAGCACGTGCGCGAGCAACTGCTCGAATCCGGCCAGATCGCCGACCCGGACGCCCGGCTGGTGGCGTTCTCGGTGACCGACACCGGGATCGGCATCCCCGGCAACAAGCTGCGCGAGATCTTCGAGGCGTTCAAGCAGGCCGACGGCACCACCAGCCGCAAGTACGGCGGCACCGGTCTGGGCCTGTCGATCAGCCGGGAGATCGCCCGGCTGCTCGGCGGCGAGATCCACGCGGAGAGCGAGCTCGGCGAGGGCAGCACGTTCACGCTCTACCTGCCGGTGCGCAGCCAGGCGCCTGGGATCTCGCTGGAGCGCGGCCACAGCCCGGCCGCACTGCCGGCCGGGCCCGGTGCGCCGCGCGCCACGGTCGGCGTCACCCCGATCGGGCAGCCCGTGCCGGTCGGCGAGAACCCTGCCGAGCACTGGGCCCAGGAGGTCCGCGAGCTCGCCCAGGAGCGGCGCCGGGACGCGGCCGAGCGGCGCCGGGTGGCCGCCGCCACGCCGCCCGAGGCGGTGCCGGCCGCCCGCGGCGAGGAGGCTCCGGCGCCCCGGGCCGGGGCGAAGCCGCAGTTCGTCGGCCGCTTCGACGGCGAGGAGGTGCTGATCGTCGACGACGACGTGCGCAACGTCTTCGCGCTGACCAGCGTGCTGGAGCAGTACGGCCTGACCGTGCTGTACGCGGAGAACGGCCGCGAGGGCATCGAGGTGCTGGAGCAGCACGAGAACGTGAAGCTCGTGCTGATGGACATCATGATGCCGGAGATGGACGGCTACGCGACCACCGAGGCGATCCGCCGGATGCCGCAGTTCGCCGGGCTGCCGATCATCGCGCTGACCGCGAAGGCGATGAAGGGGGACCGGGAGAAGTCGATCGAGGCGGGCGCCTCCGACCACGTCACGAAGCCGGTGGACACCGACCACCTGCTGGCCGTGATGCGACAGTGGCTGGGGGCGCGCCAGTAGGGCTTGCCCGGGTGCGGCAGCCCCCTGGCACCGGCGTTTACTGGCGAGCCGGACCGGGAACCCGCTAGGGTCACTCATCGTTGCGAACAGTAACCGGTTGGCGACGGTGTGCAGAGCGGGGCGGTGCCCGGCCGGCGCCGGGCCTCTGGGGCGGCAGGTACGGTTTCGGCCTGCTGTGACCATCCGATAGGGCTGGGCAAGGGGGTGCGGCTAGCATGACCGGGTCAGTGGCGGGCGGTACACGGGTGCCGTCGCGCGGAAAACAGGCGGGCTATCCGGCAGGAGGGCGGGTCGTGGTGCAGAAAGCGAAGATCCTCCTGGTCGACGACCGACCGGAGAACCTGCTGGCGCTGGAGGCGATCCTCTCGGCGCTCGACCAGACTCTGGTCCGTGCGGTCTCCGGCGAGGAGGCGCTCAAGGCGCTGCTCACGGACGACTTCGCGGTGATCCTGCTGGACGTCCAGATGCCGGGCATGGACGGTTTCGAGACGGCCGCGCACATCAAGCGCCGCGAGCGCACCCGGGACATCCCGATCATCTTCCTGACCGCGATCAACCACGGTCCGCACCACACCTTCCGCGGCTACGCGGCCGGTGCGGTGGACTACATCTCGAAGCCGTTCGATCCGTGGGTGCTGCGGGCGAAGGTCTCGGTCTTCGTCGATCTGTACATGAAGAACTGCCAGCTCAAGGAGCAGGCGGCGCTGCTCCGGCTCCAGCTGGAGGACGGGCGGCACGCCGACGGCCGCCACGGCGGGGAGTCCGCCGAGCCGCTGCTCGCCGAGCTGTCCGCCCGGCTGGCCTCGGTCGAGGAGCAGGCCGAGGCGCTGACCAAGCAGCTCGCCGACACGGTCGAGAGCGGGGCGGCGGCGACCGCCGCGCACCTGGAGCGCAAGCTGGCCGGTCTGCGGGCCGCACTGGAGGCGCTGCGACCGGGGGACGCGCCGGCCTGAGCCGGTGTCAGCGCCTGCTCCGTCCGGGTGAACCCGCCCGTCCTTGACGGCGTGTCGGCCGCTCCTGGCGACACGCCAGGGGCAGCGCGGACGGTCACATGTCCCTGGTCGTGGCCCGCCGGTAGGCTCTGGTCCCATGGCCTCTCGTACGTCCGGCAGCGCGGCACGCAACCCCAGTCCGGGAGCGGCGAAGAAGGCCGCTCCGGCCAAGCGGGCCGCGGCCGGCAAGACGCCCGCCAAGGCCCCTGCGAAGTCGGCGGCGAAGGGCGATCCGCAGGGCGCCACGCCGAAGCCGGCTGCCCGCAGGACCACCGCGAAGAAGGCCGCCGCCCCGAAGGGCGGCTCCCAGGCGACCGGCGCGCGCAAGACGGCCGCCGCGCGCCCGGCGGCCAGGCCGGCCGCGGCGAACCGGCCGCCGATACTCTTCCGCGCCGTGCGCGCCTGCTGGCTCGGGCTCGCGCACAGCGTGGGCGCGGTCTTCCGCGGCTTCGGCGACGGCGCGAAGGGCCTGCACCCGGCGCACCGCAAGGACGGCCTGGCGCTGCTGCTGCTCGCACTCGCCCTGGTCACCGCGGCCGGCACCTGGTTCAGCCCGCAGGGCTGGCTCGGTGAGGTCGCCACCAGCGTGGTCAGCGGGCTGTTCGGCCGGCTCGCCGTGCTGGTCCCGCTGCTGCTCGGCGCGATCGCGATCCGCCTGATGCGCCATCCGGAACTGCCGGAGGCGAACGGACGGATCGTCATCGGCGTCAGCACGCTGGCGATCGGCGTGCTCGGCCTGGTGCACATCGGCAGTGGCGCGCCCGGCATGCAGAGCGGCGCGACCCGGATCCGCGGCGCCGGCGGCATCCTCGGCTGGGCCGCGTCCAGCCCGATGATGGCCGCCGCCGGACCTCCGCTGGCCGTTCCGCTGCTCCTGCTGCTGGCCTTCTTCGGCCTGCTGGTGGTCACCGCGACGCCGGTGAACAAGATCCCCGAGCGGCTGCGGCTGCTCGGCGAGCGGCTCGGCGTGGTCGAGCCGCAGCCGGAGGGCTACCACGACTACGAGGAGTACGACGAGTACGGCGAGCCGATCGGCGAGTACGGCACCGGCGAGCGCGAGTACTCCACCGAGCCGCCCGAGGACGCCGACCCCGAGGCGCTGCCTTACACGGTCGAGGACGAGGACCCCCAGGACGAGGTGGCGGCCCGCCGCCGTCGGCGCGGGCGGCGCAAGCAGGCGGATCCGGCGGACCCGGACGCGCAGCCGGCGCCGCCGGCCGCGGACATGCTGGTCAAGGACCAGTTCCAGACCCGCGACCTGGCCGCCGGGGTGGCCGCCGATCTGGACGGCGCGCTGGTGCACGGCGTGCCCGCCTCGCCCGCCGTGGCCAGCATCATGCACCAGGTGCAGGACCGCACGGCCGCACCGGAGGAGTCCGCCGTCCCGCCGGCGCGCACGCCTGCTGCTGCGGCACCCGACGGCTCGTCCGCGCCCCCCGAGCACTCCCCTGCGCCCGCCCGGATGGAGCAGCTCCAGCTGCTCGGCGGCGGTGGCTACGCGCTGCCCCCGCTGGACCTGCTGGAGCGCGGCGCCCCGGCCAAGGCCCGCAGCGCGCTCAACGACCAGGTGGTCGCCCAGCTCACCTCGACCTTCGCCGAGTTCAAGGTGGACGCGAAGGTCACCGGCTTCACCCGGGGCCCGACGGTCACCCGCTACGAGGTCGAGCTGGGCCCGGCGGTCAAGGTCGAGCGGATCACCGCGCTGGCCAAGAACATCGCGTACGCGGTGGCCAGCGCGGATGTGCGGATCATCAGCCCGATCCCCGGCAAGTCGGCGGTCGGCATCGAGATCCCGAACGGGGACCGCGAGATGGTCAACCTCGGCGACCTGCTGCGCTCGCGCAGCGCCGCCGAGGACACCCACCCGATGGTGGTCGGCATGGGCAAGGACGTCGAGGGCCACACGGTGCTCGCGAACCTGGCCAAGATGCCGCACATCCTGGTCGCGGGCGCCACCGGCGCGGGCAAGTCCTCCTGCATCAACTGCCTGATCACCTCGGTGCTGGCCCGGGCCACCCCGGACGAGGTGCGGATGGTGCTGGTCGACCCGAAGCGGGTCGAGCTGACCGCCTACGAGGGCATCCCGCACCTGATCACGCCGATCATCACGAACCCGAAGAAGGCGGCCGAGGCGCTGCAGTGGGTGGTCCGCGAGATGGACCTGCGCTACGACGACCTGGCGGCCTTCGGGTTCCGGCACGTGGACGACTTCAACGCCGCGGTGCGCGCCGGCAAGGTGACCCCGCCGCTCGGCAGCGAGCGGGAGCTGCGGCCGTATCCGTACCTGCTGGTCATCGTTGACGAGCTGGCGGACCTGATGATGGTCGCACCGCGCGACGTCGAGGACTCGGTGGTCCGGATCACCCAGCTGGCCCGTGCGGCCGGCATCCACCTGGTGCTGGCGACCCAGCGGCCCTCGGTGGACGTGGTGACCGGTCTGATCAAGGCCAACGTGCCGTCCCGGCTGGCCTTCGCCACCTCGGCGATGGCCGACTCCCGGGTCATCCTGGACCAGCCCGGCGCCGAGAAGCTGATCGGCAAGGGCGACGCGCTCTTCCTGCCGATGGGCGCGAGCAAGCCGGTCCGGATGCAGGGCGCGTTCGTCACCGAGGCCGAGATCGCGGCCGTGGTGCAGCACTGCAAGGACCAGCTGACCGCGGTCTACCGCGACGACGTGACGGTCGGCGGCGGCCCGAAGAAGGAGATCGACGAGGAGATCGGTGATGACCTGGACCTGCTGATCCAGGCGGCCGAGCTGGTGGTGACCAGTCAGTTCGGCTCGACCTCGATGCTGCAGCGCAAGCTGCGGGTCGGCTTCGCCAAGGCCGGGCGGCTGATGGACCTGATGGAGTCGCGCGGGATCGTCGGGCCCAGCGAGGGCTCCAAGGCCCGCGACGTGCTGGTCAAACCGGACGAGTTGGACGGAGTGCTGGCGATCATCCGGGGGTAGCCGGGGGCGCCCGGCAGCGCTGACTTCCCCTCACCCCGGCCTTGCGCGTTCGGTCGAACTCCGGTTGAGAAACGATTCGCCCCCGCCCCTAGACTGTTCTCCAGCAGGTGGCCTCCGCTCGAAAGGCGCGCCCAGTGACCATCGGCAAGTCTTCCCGCCACGACAACCGCCGATCCTCCGCAGCCCCGTCCGACGCCGTGCCGGCCACGGACGGCTCCGCGCGGCGCGATGAACGGACCATCGGCCGGATCCTCGCCGAGGCCCGGCTGGCCGCAGGCCTGACCGTCGATGAGGTGAGCGCCGCCACCCGGGTCCGGGTGCCGATCGTGCACGCCATCGAGGAGGACGACTTCAGCCGCTGCGGCGGCGACTTCTACGCCCGCGGCCACCTGCGCTCGCTGGCCCGCGCGATCGGTGCCGACGGCGACGACCTGGTGGCCCGCTACGACGCGATCCACGGCACCGAGCCGGTGACGATCTCCCCGGTGGCGACGCTCGACGCGAAGCGGATCCGGGCCGACCGGCGGGGGCCCAACTGGGCGACCGCGATGCTGGTCGCGATCGTCGCGGTGGTACTGCTGATCGGCTTCAACCTGGTCAGCGGCAAGCCCGCCAAGAGCACGGTCGGCGCGGCCAGCTCCCCGCTGCCCAGCGCCACCGCCTCGGTCTCGGCCTCGCCCACCGCGGCCGTCCAGCCGCCGGCCCCGGCACCCAGCGTCGCGCCGATCGCCGCGGCGCCGGCCGACAAGGTCACCGTCAAGCTGGTCGCCGACAGCGGCACCAGCTGGATCTCGGCGGTCGGCAACGACGGTGGCTCGCTCTTCCAGAACAACCTGGATCAGGGCCAGGACCAGACCTTCACCGATCCCAAGCAGATCAAGCTGGTGATCGGCAACGCGGCCGCCGTGCACTTGTACGTCAACGGCAAGGACCTCGGTCCGGCGGGCAAGGACGGCCAGGTGGTGCACCTCACGTACACGCCCGGGGACCCGCAGGCCGGCTAGTCACGACAGGGGCGCGGGGCCGCCCGAAGATCGGTAATTTCGCCGCGCAGCCTCCGGGGGAAACGACACCGGAGGCCGCGCGTTAATCTTGGCCCTATGCCTGAACGCCGTACTGTCGCCCTTGTCACGCTCGGATGCGCCCGCAACGAGGTGGACTCCGAGGAACTCGCCGGGCGTCTGGAGGCCGATGGCTGGCAACTCGTCGATGACGCCAGCGAGGCCGACGTCGCCGTCGTCAACACCTGCGGGTTCGTCGAGGCCGCCAAGAAGGACTCGGTCGACGCCCTGCTGGAGGCCAACGACCTGAAGGGCCACGGCCGCACCCAGGCCGTGGTCGCGGTCGGCTGCATGGCCGAGCGCTACGGCAAGGAGCTCGCCGACGCGCTGCCCGAGGCCGACGGCGTGCTCGGCTTCGACGACTACTCGAACATCAGCGACCGCCTCCAGACCATCCTGTCCGGCGGCCACCACGCCGCACACCTGCCGCGTGACCGCCGCAAGCTGCTCCCGCTCACCCCGGTCGAGCGGCAGGCCGCCGCCGCCGAGGTCGCGCTGCCCGGCCACGGTGCCCCGGCGGACCTGCCCGAGGGCGTGGCGCCCGCCTCCGGCCCGCGCACGCTGCGCAAGCGGCTGGACGACAGCCCGGTCGCCTCGGTCAAGCTGGCTTCCGGCTGCGACCGCCGCTGCTCGTTCTGCGCGATCCCGGCCTTCCGCGGGTCCTTCATCTCGCGCCGCCCCAGCGACGTGCTGAACGAGGCCGTCTGGCTGGCCGAGCAGGGCGTCCGCGAGATCGTCCTGGTCAGCGAGAACAACACCTCGTACGGCAAGGACCTCGGCGACATCCGGCTGCTGGAGACGCTGCTCAGCGAGATCGCGGCCGTCGAGGGCATCGAGCGGGTCCGGGTCAGCTACCTGCAGCCCGCCGAGATGCGACCGGGCCTGATCGAGGCGATGACCGGCACGGACGGCGTGGTCCCGTACTTCGACCTGTCGTTCCAGCACTCGGCCCCGGCTGTGCTGCGCCGGATGCGCCGGTTCGGCAACACCGAGCAGTTCCTGGAGCTGCTGCGGACCATCCGGGACAAGGCGCCGCAGGCCGGTGCCCGCTCCAACTTCATCGTCGGCTTCCCCGGTGAGACCGAGCAGGACTTCGCCGAGCTGGAACGGTTCATCACCGAGGCCGGCCTCGACGCGATCGGCGTCTTCGGCTACTCGGACGAGGACGGCACCGAGGCGGCGACCTTCGACGGCAAGCTGCCCGAGGACGTGGTGGCCGAGCGGCTCGCCAAGCTCTCCCGGCTGGCCGAGGAGCTGACCGCGCAGCGGGCCGAGGAGCGGATCGGCACCGAGGTCGAGGTGCTGGTCGAGATGGTCGCGCAGGACGAGGAGACCGGCGAGCAGCTGGTCGAGGGCCGCTCGGTCCACCAGGCGCCGGAGACCGACGGTCTGACCACGCTCACGGGCGCGCCGCAGGCCGTGGTCGGCGAGATCTACCGGGCCCGGGTGGTCGCGTCCGAGGGCGTGGACCTGGTCGCCGAGGCGATCGAGCTGGTCCGTCCGTACACCCGTTCGGCGGCTGCGGCGTGACCGGCGGGCCGGGCAGCCCGGCAGCGGCCCGCCCGGCCCAGTCGGGGGCCGCCCGGCCGGCGGAGCCCCCGCTGCTGAACCTCGCCAACCTGCTGACCATGCTCCGGCTGGCGTTGGTGCCGGTCTTCGCGCTGCTGCTGGTCGCGGACGGCGGGCACAACCCGAAGTGGCGTGCGGTGGCCTGGGCGGCCTTCGCGATCGCGATGATCACCGACCTGTTCGACGGTGAGATCGCCCGCCGCAAGGGCCTGGTGACCGACTTCGGCAAGATCGCCGACCCGATCGCCGACAAGGCGATCATGGGAGCGGCGCTGATCGGCCTCTCCGCGCTCGGCGACCTGCCCTGGTGGGTCACGGGTGTGATCCTCGCCCGCGAGCTGGGTATCACTCTGATGCGCTTCTGGGTGATCCGCTACAGCGTGATCCCGGCCAGCCGCGGCGGCAAGATCAAGACACTCACCCAGGGCATCGCGGTCGGCATGTACGTGCTGCCGCTGACCGGGTGGCTGGCCACCGGCCGGGCCGTGCTGATGGCCGTGGCCGTGATCCTGACGGTGGCCACCGGCGCCGACTACGTGCGCCAGGCCGTCCGGCTGCGCCGCGAGGGGATCGCCAGGGAGAGGGAGGCCCGATGACCGAGTACATCGCGCTCGCCGAGCGGGTGCACGCCGAACTGCGGTTGCTGGACGCGACCGTCGCGGTCGCCGAGTCGCTGACCGGCGGCCTGCTGGCCGCCCAGCTGGTCGAGGTGCCGGGGGCCTCCGCGACCTTCCGCGGCTCGGTCACCGCGTACGCGACCGAGCTCAAGGCCTCGCTGCTGGGCGTGGACGAGGGTCTGCTCGCGGTGTACGGCCCGGTCCACCCGGTGGTCGCCCGGCAGATGGCCGAGGGTGTGCGCCAACTGATGGGCGCGACGTACGGTCTGGCGACCACAGGTGTGGCGGGTCCGGAAACACAGGACGGCCAGGCAGTCGGCACAGTACACCTCGGATTCGCCGGTCCGGGCGGAAGTACGGCGAGATCGCCCCGGCTGTCCGGGGACCGTGCCACAATCCGACGCATGGCGGCTAACGGTGCGCTGGAGCTCTTCCTGGACCGGGCGGCCGCCACCGCGAACCCGGCCGCCACCACGGGCTTCAACTGAACAGCGGCTGAACAGGCAGAATCGGGGGATGCTGTGAGAAGCAGGGGCGTGCCCGCCCCGGAGGCGGGAACAACAGGGGAGGGGAGAGGCTTGCAGCCCAGAGTGAACACGACCACGGTCCCCGCACACGAAGCGGGCAAGGCGGTACGGTGGGGACGTGACATCTCGATCCGCAGTCCGAGGAGGGAGCCACCGATGATCCTGCTCCGTCGCCTCTTGGGTGACGTGCTGCGTCGGCAGCGCCAGCGCCAGGGCCGCACACTGCGCGAGGTGTCGGCCGCCGCACGAGTGTCGCTCGGATACCTCTCCGAGGTCGAGCGCGGGCAGAAGGAGGCCTCCTCCGAGCTGCTCTCCGCGATCTGCGACGCTCTCGACGTCCGGATGTCCGAGGTCATGCGCGAGGTGAGCGACGAGCTGTCGCTGGCCGAGCTCGCCGCGATGGCCGCGCTCTCCGAGGACGGCCTGCTGCGTCCGGTGCTCGAACCCGTGCAGCTGCCGGCTCCGGGCGACCGGATGAGCTCGATCACTCCGAAGGCCGCGGCCGTGGACGTCGTCGCTGCCTGACCTCGCCCTGCCAAGGGGGGACGAGAGAAGGAGTCACGCGTGCACCGCTGCGCCGAGGGCGGCTCCACGAGTCTGGGTCGAATATCGCTGGAGTCCGGACGCCGATCCGGGTTACGTCGTGCCGTGTCGCTTCGGCTCGCCCCGAGCCCGGCACGGCGAATAGCCGCGGGTGTGCTGCTCGGCACCGCGCTGCTCGGTCTGCTCTGCTCGTGGCTGCTGCCGTACGGCGGGCCACGGCTCGGTGGTTCGGACGCGGCACTGGCTCTGCTGACACTCGGCGGCTGGGGGCTCGGCGTGCTTCCGGTGCAGTGTGACCGCCGGGCGACCGGCCCGGCGCGCCGCACTCTGGCCGCCAGGCTAGCCGCGCAGCCGCAGCCCGCGGGTGGTGGCATGGAACCCGGCGCCCTCCAGGACGGCGCCGAGCGCTGAGGTGAGCGCGGGTTCGCCGTTCGCCCGCTCGACCGTCACGCCGCTCAACAGGCCTCGCCGGACCGCCTCGGCGAGCGCCCGCACGGCCGCCTCCAACTGCTCGTTCTGCTCGTTCGCCCCGTCGGCCGCAGTCGGCGCCTCGGCCCAGGAGAGCAGCGACTTGCCGCCGCGCTCCACGTAGAGCACCAGCTCTCCGTCCACCAGCACCACCAGGGCGCCCGCCTTGCGGCCCGGCCGGTGCGCCTTGGCCTGCTCGCCCGGCGGCTCGGGCCAGGGCAGCGCGGCTCCGTAGGCATTGGCCGGGTCGGCGGCGGCCAGCACCTGCACCTGGGATTCGGCGGAGCGGCTCGGCCCGCCGGCCGGCCACTCGGCGGCCGTGCTCCGCTCCAGCTGGGCGTTGACCGAGCGCAGCCGGTCCACCGCGCCGTCCAGCGCGAACTGTGCGCCGCCCAGGCCCTCGACCAGGTAGCCGCGACGGGCCCGGCCGCGCTCCTCGAAGGCGGAGAGCACCCGGTAGACGCCGGCGAAGCCGCCCTGGATCCGCTCGGCCTGCACGGTGCCGCGGGTCAGCACGCCGTGCCGGTCCAGCAGCACCTGCGCCTGCGCGGCCGCCCTCGCGGTCGGCTCGGCGGGCTCGGGCAGCAGCGACCAGCGGCCGCCCACCGTCGGGTCCGGGCGGGGCGCGCGGCTCACCGCCGCGCCGTACCGCCCGCGTGGCACCGCGCGCGGCGCCCGGTGCGCCGTCGAACCGGCGGTCCGCCCGGAGCCGAGCAGTGCGCGCACCGGGCCGAGCGTGTCGTTGGTGACCCAGCCGGCCCAGATCAGGTCCCACAGGGCGGCGACCACCTCGGACTGCGCCGCGTCCGGAACCTGTTCGACGAGCTGCCGGAAGAACAGCCCGTAGCCACCGGCCAGTGCGTCCAGCAGCACCTGGTGCAGCGGGGTGCGGGTGAGCGGGATCGGGTCCGGGCGCAGCAGCTCGGCGGAGTCCGCCAGGTGCAGGCTGATCCAGCCGTCCTTGCCGGGCAGCGCGCCGGCGCCGGACCAGCCGACCTCGCCGGCTGCCATCAGCTCGTCGAGCATGCCGGGCTGATAGTCCTTCAAGCGGGCGGGCAGTACCAGTTTCTCCAGCGCGGAGGCCGGCAGCGCGGCGCCCTGGAGCTGCTCGACCACCCGGACCAGACCGTCCAGACCGCGCAGCTGATGGCCGCCCAGGTGCTGCCACTGCGGCAGGAAGGCGGCCAGCGTGCGCGGCGGCACGGCCTCCACCTCCTGGCGCAGCGCGGCCAGCGAGCGGCGGCGCAGCCGGCGCAGCACCTCGGCGTCGCACCACTCCGGCTCACCGGAGCCGCCGGCCTCGACAGGGCGGAACTCGCCGTGCACCAGCCGCCCGCTGGCGGTCAGCCGTTGCAGCGCGCCGGCCACCACGGCGCCGCCGAGCCCGAACCGGGTGGCGGCCTGCTGCGCGGTGAACGGACCGTTGGTGCGGGCGTAGCGGGCCAGCAGGTCGCCGAGCGGGTCCTTGACCGGCTCGGTGAAGGCCTCCGGGATGCCGACCGGCAGCGGCGTGCCGAGCGCGTCGCTGAGCCGCCCGGCGTCCTCGATCGCGGCCCAGCGCGGCTCCCCGGCGATCTTCACCTGGATGGCCCGGCGAGCCGCCTGGAGTTCGGTCGGCCAGCCGGGATCCGCGCCCCGGACGGCCAGCTCCGCCTCGCTCAGCGGGCCGAGCAGGCGCAGCGCGTCGGCCAGGCCCTCGACGTCCTTGATCCGGCGGTCCGGGGTGAGCCGCTGCAGCTCGGCCTCCAGCTCGGCGAGCACCGCCGGGTCGATCAGCTCGCGCAGCTCGGCCTGGCCGAGCAGTTCGGCGAGCAGCCGGGAGTCCAGCGCGAGCGCGGCGGCCCGGCGCTCGGCGAGCGGGGAGTCGCCCTCGTACAGGTACTGGGCGACGTAGCCGAAGAGCAGCGAGCGGGCGAACGGGGACGGCTCGGGGGTGGTGACCTCGACCAGCCGGACGGCGCGCGACTCCAGGTCGCGCATCAGCTCGACCAGCCCGGGGACGTCGAAGACGTCCTGGAGGCACTCGCGGACCGCCTCCAGCACGATCGGGAACGAACCGAACTCGCCCGCCACCTCCAGCAGCTGGGAGGCGCGCTGGCGCTGCTGCCAGAGCGGCGTGCGCCGGCCAGGGCTGCGCCGGGGCAGCAGGAGCGCACGCCCGGCGCACTCGCGGAAGCGGGAGGCGAACAGTGCGGAGCCGCCGACCTGGTCGGTGACCAGCTGCTCGATCTCGGTCGGGTCGAAGAGCGCGGCATCGGCGCCGACCGGCGCTTCATCGGGTGACGGGCCGTCGGCCACCGGGAAGTCGAGGAGATCGACGTCCGGCAACCGGAGCACGATGCCGTCGTCGCCGTGCATCACCTGCGGGTCCAGGCCGTGCCGTTCGCGCAGCCGGGCGCCGAGCGCCAGCGCCCAGGGCGCGTGCACCTGTGCGCCGAAGGGGGAGTGGATGACGATCCGCCAGTCGCCCAGCTCGTCCCGGAACCGCTCGACCACGATGGTCCGGTCGTCGGGCAGGTGGCCGGCGGCCTGTCGCTGTTCGGCCAGGTAGCCGAGCAGGTTGCCGGCCGCCCAGTCGTCCAGTCCGGCCTCGGCCAGCCGCTGTTCGGCCTGCGGCTGCGGCAGCGAGCCGAGCTCGCGGACGAACGCGCCGAGCGCCCGGCCGAGCTCCAGCGGGCGGCCGAGCGAGTCGCCCTTCCAGAACGGCAGCCGGCCGGGCACGCCGGGAGCCGGGGTGACCATCACCTTGTCGTGGGTGATCTCCTGGATCCGCCAGGAGCTGGTGCCGAGCGTGAAGACGTCGCCGACCCGGGACTCGTAGACCATCTCCTCGTCCAGCTCGCCGACCCGGCCGCCGCCTTTCTTGCCCCCTTTTGAATCAGACCCTGTCGAGCCGACGATGAAGACGCCGAAGAGCCCGCGGTCGGGGATGGTGCCGCCGGACGTGACGGCCAGCCGCTGGGCTCCCGGGCGACCGGTGACGGTGCCCGCGACCCGGTCCCAGACCAGCCGCGGGCGCAGCTCGGCGAAGGCGTCCGAGGGGTAGCGGCCGGCCAGCATGTCGAGCACCGAGTCGAACGCGGACTGCGGCAGCGCGGCGAACGGCGCGGCCCGGCGGACCAGCGCGAGCAGCTCGTCCACGTCCCAGGTGTCCAGTGCGGTGATCGCGACCAGCTGCTGGGCCAGCACGTCCAGCGGGTTGCGCGGCACCCGCAGCGCCTCGATCCGCCCGGCCCGCATCCGCTCGGTGACCACGGCGGACTGCACCAGGTCACCGCGGTACTTGGGGAAGACCACACCGGTGGAGACCGCGCCGACCTGGTGGCCCGCCCGGCCGACCCGTTGCAGGCCGGAGGCCACCGAGGGCGGCGACTCGACCTGGATCACCAGATCCACCGCGCCCATGTCGATGCCGAGTTCGAGGCTGGAGGTGGCGACCACGGCGGGCAGCCGGCCGGCCTTCAGCTCCTCCTCGACGACCGCGCGCTGCTCCTTGGAGACCGAGCCGTGGTGGGCCCGGGCCAGCACCTGCGGTGCGCCCTTGGCGACGCCGGACTCGGCCATCAGCTGCGCGGGGGTGTGGTGCTCGGGCAGCGGCGCGCCGGTGGCCCGCTCGTGCGCGATCTCGTTCAGCCGGTTGCACAGGCGCTCGGCCAGCCGGCGGGAGTTGGCGAAGACGATGGTCGAGCGGTGCGCCTGGACCAGATCGACGATCCGCTCCTCGACGTGCGGCCAGATCGAGGTGTTCTTCGCAGGATCGTCGGCGGCCGGTGCCGGCGAGAGCTCGCCGAGGTCGGCCACCGGGACCACCACCGAGAGGTCGAACCGCTTCGCCGAGGGGGGTTGGACGATCGTCGCGCCGCGCTGCGGGCTCAGGTAGCGGGCCACCTCCTCGACCGGGCGGACGGTGGCGGACAGGCCGATCCGGCGGGCCGGGCGCTCGAGCAGCTCGTCCAGCCGCTCCAGGCTGAGCGCCAGGTGGGCGCCGCGCTTGGTGCCGGCCACCGCGTGCACCTCGTCCAGGATCACCGTGTCGATGCCGCGCAGCGACTCCCGGGAGGCCGAGGTGAGCAGCAGGAAGAGCGACTCCGGGGTGGTGATCAGGATGTCCGGCGGGTGGCTCTGGAACTTGCGCCGCTCGGCGGGCGGCGTGTCCCCGGAGCGGATGCCGACCTGGACCTGCGGTTCGGGCAGGCCGAGCCGCACCGCGGCCTGGCGCAGGCCGGTCAGCGGGGCGCGCAGGTTGCGTTCGACATCGACCGCGAGTGCCTTCAGCGGCGAGATGTAGAGGACCCGGCAGCGGCGGCGGGGCTCGGCGGGCGGTGGCGTGCTGCTCAGGTGGTCGAGCGCGGAGAGGAAGGCCGCGAGCGTCTTGCCGGAGCCGGTCGGCGCGACCACCAGGACGTCGTCCCGCTGCCGGATCGCGGCCCAGGCGCCGGCCTGGGCGGTGGTCGGCCGGTCGAAGGCGCCCTCGAACCAGGCCCGGGTGGCCGGTGCGAAGCCTGCCAGGGGGTCGGAAGGAAGCTGCTGGTCCGCCATGCCCCCATGGTGCCCGGTGGTACTGACAGCCGGGGCACCGACAGCCGGGGGCGTGGACAGCAGGGGTGTGGACAGCCGGGTGACCGGCGGCGGTGGTGCGGCCGGATGGCGGGCGGACGGCTTCGCACAAATGGTCACATCCGACATTCAGCTCATATGGTGAGTTCTCGTGCGCTGCGTGCTCGCGCGCTCACCGTGCGTGCCCGAGGAGCGGAGGTCTGGCCATGGCAGAGGTGCGGCTGGTCTCACGCCGTCCGGGCCGGGGGCGGTCCGCGCTGCTGCGCGGCGTGCCGGCCGTGCTCGCGGCGGTCCTGCTGCTGGGCGGCGCGGTGCCGTACGTGGCCGGTGCCGGGCGCAGCTACCTCAGCTACCTGGTGCTGGCCGACCGGGCCGACGCCCAGGGCGGCAGCACGGCCCAGGACGCGGTGCGCGCGGTCGGCGGGCAGGTGGTGCAGGGCTATCCGCAAATCGGGGCGGTGCTCGCCTACGCGTCCGATCCCTTCTTCGCCGCCCGGTTGCGGGCCCGGCCGGGGATCGCGGCGGTCGGCGCGAGCCGGACCGCGTCGGTGCCCGGGCCGCCGGGGGCGGTGGCGGGCGCCGGGGACTTCCACCCGGTCGCCTCGGAGGCCGCCTCCCGGGCGCAGGGCGCCGAGGCGGACGGTACGCCGACGGTGCCCGACCCCGGGGAGCGGCCGAGCTGGAACCTCACCATGCTGGGGGCCGACAGCGCCGCCCAGCCGCCCGCCGTGCTGCCCGGCACGGCCGCCGCGCAGGCCGCCCGGCGCGAGGCGGCGCAGCGCAGGGTGCTGGTCGCGGTGCTTGACTCCGGGGTCGATGACACCCACCCCGACCTGCGGGACGCCGTGAGCCCGGGTGATTCGGTCTCCTGTGCCGACGGCCGGCCGGACGCCCGTTACGGCTCCTGGCGACCGGACGCCAGCGTCACTGAGAGCGGTCACGGCACCCACGTGGCCGGCCTGATCGGCGCCGCCCGGGACGGTCACGGGATCGTCGGCGTGGCGCCGGGCGTGCGGATCGCGGCCGTCCGGCTGCTCGGTCCGCTCGGTCAGTACTACCCGGAGAACATCGTCTGCGGCCTGCTCTGGGCTGCCGAGCACGGCGCGGTCGCGGTCAACGACAGCTACTTCGCCGACCCGTGGAAGTACAACTGCCCGGAGGATCCGGACCAGGGAGCCATCATCCAGGCGGTCGGCCGCGCGGTGGCCTACGCGCAGCGGCGCGGCGCGCTGGTGGTCGCCTCGGCCGGCAACGACGGGCAGGACCTCGGGGGGCTCCGGGTCGACCAGCGCAGCCCGAACGACCGCACCTCGGGGCCGGCCCAGAACCGCCGGGTCGGCACCGAGTGCCTGCGGCTGCCCGGCGAGCTGCCCGGCGTGCTCTCGGTCGGCGCGGTCACCCGCAACGGCCTGATCGCGTCCTACTCGAACTACGGTGACGGCCGGATCACGCTGTCGGCGCCGGGCGGCGATCCGGACGGCGGCCCCGACGACGCGATCGTCTCGGACTGGCCGGGCGGTCACTACGCCGCACTGGCCGGCACCTCGATGAGCGCCGCCCAGGTCACCGGAGCGATCGCGGTGGCGGCCGCACAGCACCCCGACTGGCCCGCGGACCGGCTGCGCGAGCTGCTGCTGACCCAGGCCCAGGCGAACTGCCCGGTCGGCCCCGGCCTGTGCCGGGATCGCCGGACGTACGGCGCCGGGGTCGTCGCGCTGCCGCACTGAGACCGGCCGCTCCGAGTCGCTTCAGCGGGGGCGGGACGGTGTCGGATACTGGGGCGCATGAGGCTGACCGAGTTCTGGCGACGGATGGACGAGCACTTCGGCGGGGCGTACGCGCAGTCGTTCGCGCATGACCACGTGATGAGCGAGCTCGGCGGCCGGACCGTGCAGCAGGCGCTGGACGCGGGCTGGGAGGCCAAGGACGTCTGGCGGGTGGTCTGCGACGTGATGGGCGTCTCCGCGCTGCTGCGCTGACCGGCTCCGCCGCGCGCCGAACGGCTCGGCTGCGGTGACCGACGGACGATCTTGGGCCGGCTCCGGGGGCGGGGGTCGGCCTCTCTGCCGGGGATTGATTCGAACTGGTGTTCCCTATACTGAAAACCCCACGGAGTTTTCCACAGGCGGAGACTGTCCGGGGCCGATTGTCGGTGGGACGCGCTAGCGTCGAGGACGATGAAGCGCACAGCACAGAACCCGAGGGTGGAAGCCATGGCAGCTACGGACCGCGAGAAGGCTCTTGAGACCGCACTCGCCCAGATTGAGCGGCAGTTCGGCAAGGGCTCGGTGATGCGCCTCGGCGACCAGTCCCGTGCTCCGATCGACGTGATCCCGACCGGCTCGACCGCGCTGGACGTCGCGCTCGGCGTCGGCGGCCTGCCGCGCGGCCGGGTGGTCGAGATCTACGGTCCGGAGTCCTCGGGTAAGACCACGCTGACCCTGCACGCGGCGGCCAGCGCCCAGAAGCTCGGCGGCACCGTCGCCTTCGTCGACGCCGAGCACGCGCTCGACCCGGAGTACGCGCGCAAGCTCGGCGTCGACACCGACGCCCTGCTGGTCTCCCAGCCGGACACCGGTGAGCAGGCGCTGGAGATCACCGACATGCTGATCCGCTCCGGCGCGATCGACCTGATCATCATCGACTCGGTCGCAGCGCTCGTGCCGCGCGCCGAGATCGAGGGTGAGATGGGCGACTCGCACGTCGGTCTGCAGGCGCGTCTGATGAGCCAGGCGCTGCGGAAGATCGCCGGTGCGCTCAACCAGTCGAACACCACCGCGATCTTCATCAACCAGCTGCGCGAGAAGATCGGTGTGATGTTCGGCTCGCCGGAGACCACCACCGGTGGCCGCGCGCTGAAGTTCTACGCCTCGGTCCGCCTCGACATCCGCCGGATCGAGACGCTGAAGGACGGCACCGAGGCGGTCGGCAACCGGACCCGCGTCAAGGTCGTCAAGAACAAGGTCGCCGCGCCGTTCAAGCAGGCCGAGTTCGACATCCTCTACGGCCACGGCATCAGCTGGGAGGGTGGCCTGATCGACATGGGTGTCGAGCACGGCTTCATCCGCAAGGCCGGCGCCTGGTACACGTACGAGGGCGACCAGCTGGGCCAGGGCAAGGAGAACGCCCGCAACTTCCTGCGGGACAACCCGGCGCTGGCCGAGGAGATCGAGAAGAAGATCAAGGTCAAGCTCGGCATCGGCGTCGACCCGGACGCCCCGGTCGAGGGCGCCGCGCCGGTGGCCGAGACGGACGGTGCGGTGAAGCCGATCACTGCTACCGCGGCCAAGGCGCCGGCGAAGAAGGCTGCGGCGGCCAAGGCCTGAGCAGTCGATGAGGAGTGAGTGGGGTCCGGTCGGCGGGGGGCGCCCGGACTGGATGGCCGAGGTCGACGTCAAGGGCGAGGAGGAGGGGGAGCGCCCCGACTGGGTGGTGGACGCGAAGGGGCCGAGTCGGGCCGCCGAGGTCGAGCCGGCCGCCGAGCGGGCCCGCCCGCGCGGCTCCCGCCGGGGCGGTCGTCCGCCGCAGCCGGACCGGTCCGGCCGCTGGGACGGTCCTGCCGAGCCGACCGAGCCGGACCGGCAGGAGCGGCCGGTGCGGTCCGACCGGTGGGCTCGGCCGGACCGGCCGACTCGCCGGGAACAGCCTGCGCCGGCTGACCAGGGGGCCGAGCCGGACTGGGTCGCCGAGGCCGAGGCCGAGCTGGCCGCCGCGTCCGCGCGCGGACGCGGCCGCCGGCGGCGCGTGGGGCAGCCCGGGCGTGAGCCGGGCCCGAGCGCCCCACAGCCCGAAGCCGACCCCGCGACCCGGGCTCGGGACATCTGCCTGCGCCTGCTCACCGGCACCGCCAAGACCCGCAAGCAACTCGCCGACGCGCTGCGCAAGCGCGAGATCCCGGACGAGGTGGCGGAGGAGGTGCTGGCCCGCTTCGAGGAGGTCGGCCTGATCGACGACGCCGCCTTCGCCGCGGCCTGGGTCGAGTCCCGGCACGCCGGCCGCGGGCTGGCCCGGCGCGCGCTGGCCCAGGAGCTGCGCACCCGCGGCGTGGCCGGCCCGGTGGTCGAGGAGGCGGTCGCCCAGCTCGATCCCGAGGACGAGGCGGACGCCGCGCGCGCCCTGGTGGAGCGCAAGCTGCGCGCCACGGCGGGTCTGGAGCGGCAGGCGCGGATGCGCCGGCTGGTCGGCATGCTGGCGCGCCGCGGCTACTCGGAGGGGCTGGCCTTCCGGGTGGTGCGCGAGGCGCTGGACGCGGGGGGAGAGAGCGACGAGGAGCCGGCGGACTGGCCGCTGGACTGACCCTTGATCAGGTGATCCGCCGTCGGCACGTGCGGTTCAGCCGATCAGGTGATCAGCCACCCGATCAGCAGTTGAACGGGTCAACGCCGCCAGCCCGTCACCTGTCAGCCCGACCGCTCCGCACCCGCCGGCTCCGCCGCACCCGCCTCCCCGGCGTCGGCCGCCGGCGCGTCGGCGGTTGGCCCGCCGGCCGTTCCGGTGCTCGCGGCCGCCGGATCAGCGGCAGCCGCCTTCGCGGGCCCCGCGCCCGTGCCGCCCGTGCCACCCGGGCCGGCCAGCGAGCTCGGCCCGCCGCGCGCTCCGTCGGCCAGCGCCTGGAGGTCCTCCGGCCGGACGCCGTGGGTGGTGCCGACCAGGTGCCCGTCGGGCCGGACCAGCAGCACCGTGTGCGGCCCGGCGCCCGGGTACTCCTCGGCGACCAGCACCTCCGTCGGCACCGGCAGCGCCGCCGCCACCTCGGCCAGCCGCGGCATCAGCCCGGCCCCCGTCCAGCGCGCGGCGGACCAGACCGCCGTGCCCGGTGCGACCAGCAGCAGCAGGAACGTCGCGCCCAGCCGTGCGTACAACTGGTCCGGCACGCCCTCGGTGGTCACCACCGGCACGTTCGGCACCAGCACACCGGGCGCGGTGGCCGGCAGGTTCTCGGTCAGCGTGGTCCCGCGGGCCGGACCGCGCTGCACCGGCACCCCGGCGGCCCGGCCGGGCACGCCGGACGGCGCGGCCGGGTAGGCGGGCGCGCCGCCGAACCGCCCGGTGCCGAGCAGCCCGTCCGCGAGCAGCGGCGCGTGCTTGCGGAACGAGCCGGTGAGCAGCGAGCGCCGGGTCTGCTGCCAACCGCGCAGCGGGCGCAGCAGCGGCATCGACTGGTCCACCGCGCGCAGCCGGGCGCCGACCGCACCGCGCCGCTCGGCTTCGTAGCCGTCCAGCAGCGAGCCGCCGGCGAGCGAGGCGAGCTCGGTGTCACCCCGGCCGGGGACCGGGGTGAGGTGCCAGGCGACCGCGAGCCGCCAGGCGAGGTTGTCCGCGTCCCGCAGGCCGTCGGCGAGGTTCTGCATGCCGAGCGCGCCGTGCAGGTGCGCGGCGTCGCCGGCGAGGAAGCAGCGGCCGCTGCGGAACCGGGCGGCCAGCCGCTGCTGGGCGGTGTGGTCGGCGGCGGCCAGCAGGTCGTAGCGGGGTAGTTCCCCGCACCAGCCCGTCAACGTGGATTTCACCCGGGTGAGCAGGGTGTCGCCGGTGACGAGGCCGGGCCAGGTGGCATGCGGATCGACCGGTTCGGTCGGTGCCGGCCGGCCGATCGGCAGCCGCCAGTCGAGCCGCCACAGCCCGTCCGGCAGCGGGCGGGCCGAGACCTCGCGGTCCCCGCGCCACGGCGGTTCGCGGTGCAGCCGGGCCTCGCCGGGGAACGGCAGGTCCACCCGGACCGTCGCGATGGCGTGCCGGTCGACCGCCGGCCGCCCGGGGAACCGGATGCCGAGGAGCTTGCGCACCGTGGACCGGGCGCCGTCGCAGCCGACCAGGTGGCTGGCCCGCCACCAGGTGTCGGTGCCGTCCTGCGGGTGGCGGCTGCGCACGCTGACCCCGTCCCGGTCCTGCTTGAGCTCCTCCACCCGGGAGTGCGGGACCAGCTGGATCAGTGGGGTCGCGGTGGCCGCGTCGCGCAGCCCGCGCTGCATCCGGTGCTGCGGCAGGTGCAGCACCGGGTGGTCCGTCAGATCCAGGTCGAGTACCTGCTGGCGGCGGCGCCAGATGCCGAGGCGTTGCCAGCGCGCGGAGTCCGAGGCGGCGCGGACGTAGCCGAGCCGCTCCAGGAAGGCGATCGACTCGGTGCCGAGCACGGTGCTGCGCGGCCCTTCGGGGCAGACTCCGCCGCCCTGGTCCAGCAGGATGCTCGGGACCTCGTGCCGGGCGAGCGCCAGGGCGAGCGCCAGGCCCACCGGGCCGGCCCCGACGATGATCACCGGGTCCACGGTCGGCCTGCCCATCGCGAATCGGCCCGCCGCGGGTTCGGGCAGGTCGGAGCCGACTTTGCGGAGTCGGCGGAGCAGGTCCCGGGTGGTGTCACGAAGAGCAATGCAACAGATCACCTGGGTGTCCGTCAAGCAGCGATCGGTGTGCGCCGGTTCGCGCCGCGGCGCCCACGGGACTCGATTCACCGGGTGAGCGCGGTCGGCGCGGGGCCGATCAGGACGCGCGGCAAGGAGGCGCGGCGCGGCTGCTGGATACCGGGGGCCCGAGCCGGCGGAGCCCGTGGCCCCCGATACGGCGACGGTAGGGCGGCGGGTGAGGCCGCGTCTGTCGATCTGAGCAGAACTTGAGGTCACGGAACGGCTACGCCTCGGTTCGGTCACGGTCGCGCTCGGCCCCCGTCGGGGCTGGCCGGACCGGTGGGCCGTGCGGGAGGATGAGCGCTTCGCCGGCCGGTGCGGCCGGCGCGCAACGATGTGGTCAGCGGGAAGGTGTGTGCGATGCGGCTGCTCCTCGTCGAGGACGACGACCGGGTCGCGGCGGCGCTGGTCGCCGTGCTCAGTCGGCACGGCTTCCAGGTCCGGCACGCGCGCAGTGGGCACGAGGCGCTGGACGCGCTGGTGCCGGACGGCTCCGACCCCTACCGGGTGGTGCTGCTCGACCTCGGGCTGCCCGACCGCGACGGCTTCGAGGTGTGCAGCCGGATCCGGGCCGGCAGCGGGATCCCGGTGATCATGGTGACCGCCCGGGCCGACATCCGCTCCCGGATCCACGGCCTCAACCTGGGCGCCGACGACTACATCACCAAGCCGTACGACATGGGCGAGCTGCTGGCCCGGATCCACGCGGTGGCCCGGCGGTTCCAGCCGCCGGCCGCGGCGCCCGCGCCGGACGGCACGGCGACGGCGGCCGGCCTGGGCTCGCTGGAGTCCTGGGGGATCAGCATCGACCGCGAGCGCCGCCGGGTCAGCGTGGCCGGCCGGGAGGTCGCGCTCACCCGCAAGGAGTTCGACCTGCTCGCACTGCTCGCCCAGAGCCCGGGCGTGGTCTACCGGCGCGAGCAGATCTTCAGCGAGGTCTGGCGCAGCGGCTGGGAGGGCAACGGGCGCACCCTGGAGGTGCACATCGGCTCGCTGCGCACCAAGCTCGCGCTGCCCGGGCTGGTCGAGGCGGTGCGCGGGGTCGGCTACCGCCTGCTCCCGCAGTCGCCGGACGGCGCCGGGGCCGCCACCGGCCGCGGGACGACCTGAGGCATGCGCACCCGCCTCCTCGGCATCCTGCTCGCGCTGATGGCCTGTGTGCTCGCCGCGCTGGGCATCCAGCTGGCCGCTGCGGACGCCGCCGCCGAGCAGAGCCGGGTGGTCGTCGACCGGATGGACGACGTGGCCAGGTTCGCCCAGGAGCTGCCCACCCAGGGTCTGCCCTCGCACGGCCCCACCGGCCCGGCCACCAGCCCCACCAGCCCGGCCACCGGATCCGCCGTCGCGGGCACCGGTTCGGATCCGGGCTCGGATCCGGGCTCGGGCTCGGGTCCGGGTCCGGCCTCTGACCTGGCCGTGGACGCCGCCCCGGCGCCCGGCTCCTCGCAGCTGCACGCCCTGCAGACCGAGGTGACCCGCTACCAGGAGCTCTACGGAGTCCACACCGGCCTCTTCCTCAGCGACACCACCGCGCTCGCGGTCGCCCCGGCCGGCTGGCGCCCGCCGGTCTCCGGCCCGGCCGGTCAGGCGGTCCAGGAGGCCAGGGACGGCCGGCGCAGCCAGCACCCGCCGCAGGTCTGGCCGTGGACGCCGAACCGCACCCTGACCATCGCCTCCCCGGTGGTCCGGGACGGCGACGTGGTGGCCCTGGTCGTCACCGAGTCGCCGACCGGCCCGTTGCGCGCCCGGATCCTGCACCGCTGGCTGACCCTCGGCGCCGGTGAGGCGGTCGCGATGATCGCCGCCGTTCTCCTCGCGGTCCGGCTGACCGAGTGGGTGCTGCGCCCGGTGCGCACGCTGGACAGGGCCACCCACTCGATCGCCACCGGCCGGATGGACGCCAGGGTCGCGCCGGCCGGCGGTCCGCCCGAGCTGCGCCGGCTGGCCGACTCGTTCAACGAGATGGCCGACCACGTGGTGCTCGCCATGGACCAGCAGCGGGACTTCGTCGCCGACGCCTCGCACCAGCTGCGCAACCCGCTGTCGGCGCTGCTGCTGCGGGTCGAGCTGCTCGGCCTGGAACTGCCCGAGCGGCACGAGGGCGTGCTGACGGCGGTCCGCGAGGAGGGCACCCGGCTGACCCGGGTGCTGGACGACCTGCTGGGCCTGGCCACCGCCGAGGGCGGCCACCCCGAGCCGGAGGCGGTCGACCTGACCGGGCTGGTGCTGGCCCGGGTCGACTCCTGGCAGCCGCTGGCGGCCAGCCGGGGCGTCAGTCTCTCCTGCGGCCTGCCGCCGACCGCCCGGGCCTGGGCCGACCCGATCGGCTTCGGCAGCGCACTGGACGCGGTGGTGGACAACGCGCTCAAGTTCAGCCCGGCCGACGGCCGGGTGGAGGTCACCGTGCAGGTGCGCCGGCGCGAGGTCGCGGTCACCGTGACCGACAACGGGCCAGGTCTGACCGAGGAGGAGCTGGGCCGGGCCGGCGACCGCTTCTGGCGCAGCCCGCGGCACCAGAACGTGGACGGCTCCGGCCTCGGGCTGTCGATCGCCCGCACGCTGCTGATGGCCGGCGGCGGTTCGCTGGACTTCGCGCCGGCCAAGCCGGCCGGCCTGGCCGTCACGCTGACCGTCCCGCGCCAGCGTCAGGGCTGAACCCCGCCGGCCGGACCGTCAGGGCTTGACGGACCGGTAGTACTGCTCGGCGCCCGCGTGCAGCTTCAGCGGATCGGTGTAGACGGCCGTGCGCAGGTCCACCAGCTGCGCCGAGTGCACGACGTGCCCGATCGGGTCGCGGCTGTCGATGACGGCCTTGGTCAGCCCCTCGACCAGCCGCGGGTCCACGTCGGCCCGGGTGATCAGCAGGTTCGGCACCGCCATCGTCGCCACCGCCTGGCCGTTGCGGTAGATCCCGGCCGGCAGCAGCGCCGGGCGGTAGGCCGAGCTGTCCGGGTTCTCCTCGTGCAGCTTGTCGGTCAGGTCGTCGAGCGGCACGATCCGGATCGCCATGTGGTCGGAGAGCGTGCTGAGCGCGGCGGTGGGCAGCCCGCCGGACCAGAAGAACGCGTCCAGCCGGTGGTCGGCCAGCTCGGTGGCCGCGTCGCCGACCTCGACCGGCGCGGGCGTGATGCCGGTGTCCGGGTCGATCCCGGCAGCCGTGAGCAGCTCACGGGTCACCAGGTTCACCCCCGACAGCTGCTGCCCGACGCCGACCCGCTTGCCCCTCAGGTCGGCGGTGCGGTGGATCGGGGAGTCGGCCGGCACCACGAGCTGCAGGTAGTCGTCGTAGAGCCGGGCGATCGCCCGCAGGTCGCCCTTGCCCGTGCCGTGGAAGGCGGCCACCGCGTCGGCGGTGGCGATCGCGAAGCTGTCCTGGCCGGAGGCCACCCGGTCCAGGTTCTCCACCGAGCCCTGCGAGCGGTCGAGGCGCAGTTGAACGCCGGGCATCGCGCTGCCCAGCCAGACGCTGAGCATCTGCCCGTAGCGGTCGTAGACCCCGTCCGGCACGCCGGTGGAGAAGCCGCTGATCCCCTTCGGATACGCCGCCGCGCGGGCGCTGCTCAGCCACCAGCCGCCCAGCGCGCCGACCAGCAGCAGCAGGGCCGCGGCGGTCCGGCCGAGGCGGCTGCCGGCGAGCGCGCGCAGGCGGGCGGAGCCAGGAGTCATGGGGGGATCCTGCCAGGCCCGAGCGGCCCGGGGGAGGGGCAGGTGGCCGGAAAGAGGGTTTCCCGGCTGCCCGTACCCTTGGCTCTGTGGGTATGGGAGAGAGCTTGCGAACTTACAAGGTCGTCACACACGGCTGTCAGATGAACGTCCACGACTCCGAGCGGCTGGCCGGGCTGCTGGAGGACGCCGGATACGTGAAGGCCGACCAGGGGGGAGACCCCGACCTGGTGGTCTTCAACACCTGCGCGGTGCGCGAGAACGCCGACAACAAGCTGTACGGCAACCTCGGTCAGCTCGCGCCGGCCAAGACCGCCAAGAAGGACATGCAGATCGCCGTCGGCGGCTGCCTGGCCCAGAAGGACCGCGACACCATCGTGCGCCGGGCGCCGTGGGTCGACGTGGTCTTCGGCACTCACAACATCGGCCACCTGCCGGCGCTGCTGGAGCGGGCCCGGATCGAGCAGCAGGCCCAGGTGGAGATCCTGGAGTCGCTGGAGACCTTCCCCTCCACGCTGCCCACCCGCCGCGAGTCCGCGTACGCCGCCTGGGTGGCCATCTCGGTCGGCTGCAACAACACCTGCACCTTCTGCATCGTCCCCGCGCTGCGCGGCAAGGAGGAGGACCGCCGCCCCGGCGACGTGCTCGCCGAGGTCGAGGCGCTGGTCGGCGAGGGCGTCATCGAGGTGACGCTGCTCGGGCAGAACGTCAACGCCTACGGCTCCGACCTGGGCGACCGCGAGGCGTTCTCCAAGCTGCTGCGCGCCTGCGGCCAGATCGAGGGCCTGGAGCGGGTCCGCTTCACCTCCCCGCACCCGCGCGACTTCACCGACGACGTGATCGCCGCGATGGCCGAGACGCCGAACGTGATGCACCAGCTGCACATGCCGCTGCAGTCCGGTTCGGACAGCGTGCTGCGCGCGATGAAGCGCTCCTACCGGCAGGAGCGGTTCCTGGGCATCATCCGCAAGGTCCGCGAGGCGATGCCGGACGCGGCGATCTCCACCGACATCATCGTCGGCTTCCCCGGCGAGACCGACGAGGACTTCGAGCAGACCCTGCACACGGTCCGCGAGGCGCGGTTCACCAACGCCTTCACGTTCCAGTACTCCAAGCGCCCCGGCACCCCGGCCGCCGAGATGGACCAGCAGGTCCCGAAGGCCGTGGTCCAGGAGCGCTACGAGCGGCTGATCGCGCTCCAGGAGGAGATCTCCTGGGACGAGAACAAGAAGCAGGTCGGCCGCCGGCTGGAGGTCCTGGTCGCCGAGGGCGAGGGCAAGAAGGACGACAAGACCGACCGGCTCTCCGGCCGGGCGCCCGACAACCGGCTGGTGCACTTCACGCGGCCGGCCGAGCCGGTGCGCCCGGGCGACGTGGTGACCGTCGAGATCACCTACGCCGCCCCGCACCACCTGCTCGCCGAGGGCGCGACGCTCGGCGTCCGGCGCACCCGCGCGGGCGACGCGTGGGAGAAGCGCAACGCGGCCCCGGCGGCGAAGCCGGCCGGCGTGATGCTGGGCCTGCCGACCATCGGCGCCCCGGCGCCCGCGCCGGTGACCGCCACGCCTGGCAGCGGCAGCGGCTGCGGCTGCGACTGATCGGGGCCTGCACAGGCGGCGGCTAGAGTGATCGTCATGCTGGTCGCCGCCGCCGTCTGCCCCTGTCCGCCGCTGCTCGTGCCCGAGGTCGCCGCGGGTGCCGCCGCCGAGCTGGACGGGCTGCGCGACGCCTGCGCCGCCGCGGTCAGCGAGCTGCTGGCCGCCGGGCCCGAGCTGCTGGTGGTGGTCGGCGAGGGCCCGCAGGCCGAGGTCTGGACGGACGGCGGAGCCGGCTCGTTCCACCGCTACGGCGTGGACCTCGCCGTCCGGCTGCCGTCCGGCGGCGTCGACGGGCCGGAGCTGAGCCCCTCGCTGACGGTCGGCGCCTGGCTGCTCGACCAGGCCGGCGCGGCGCTGCCGACGCACGCCTGCGCGGTGCCGGCGGATGCGCCGGTGGAGCGGATGCTGGGCCTGGGCCAGGGGCTGGCCGGTCTCGCCGACCGGGTCGGCCTGCTGGTGCTGGGCGACGGCAGCGCGCGCCGCACGCTCAAGGCACCCGGCTATCTGGACGAGCGGGCCGAGGAGTACGACGCCGCACTGGCCCGGGCGCTGGGCGCGGCGGACACCGAGGCGCTGGCCGCGCTCGATCCCGGCCTGGCCGAGGAGCTGCTGGCCGCGGGCCGGGCGCCCTGGCAGGTGCTGGCCGGCGCGGCGCGCGGCGTCGGGCTCGGCGGGCGGCTGCGCTACGACGAGGCGCCGTACGGCGTCGGGTACTTCGTGGCCTCCTGGAGCTGAGCCTGGGCCCTTCCTTCCGGAGCTGATCCGTTCCGGAGCCGACCGGAAACCGACGCCGCCGCCGGCCCGGGGCGGACCCGGACCGGCGGCGGCGTGACTCAGAACGGCTCGGGGCGGCCCCGAACGGCTCAGGGCGGCTCAGGAATCCGCGGGCCGCGGGCCGTCGGAAGCCCCCGGAGCGGTCCCGTCGTCGGCCGCGCCGTCGTCCTCCTGGCCGGACGGCTTCACGGCGAAGCCGTCCACCGCGCCCTTGGCCTTCTCGGTGCCGGTGCTGATCTTGTCGGTGTACTTGTGCTTGGTGGCCTTGTCGAGCGTCTCTCCGGCCTTGTCGACCATCTCGTCGATCTTCTCGTTGTGCTGGCCGGCCAGCTGGCCCGCCTTCTCCTTGAGCTCCTCGGCCTTGCCCTTGAGGTTGTCCATCAGGCCCATGGCTTCGTCTCCTGTGTCAGTGCGCTCGAACCGGCTCTCCGACTGGCTGTCCTCGACCTGTCCCGCCGCCTGCGCGACCGCGGCCACCGCGGCGGCCAGCAGCTCGGCGACGTCCGGGGCCGCGGCCTCCAGCGCCGCGACGTCCAGCCCCGCCAGCAGGTCGGGCCCGGCCGACGGGTCCGCCGCGGCGCCCGCCGTCGAGTCGGCAGCCGGGTCGGTGGCGGGCGCCGGGTCGGCGTCCGGTGCGGTCCGGGCGGCCGGGACGCCAGCCGACAGCTCCTGCTCCGACCGCTCGGTCGGCTGCTGCGCCGTCCCGTCCGCCGGCTCCAGGACGGCGACTGCGGTCGGGCCGCCCGCCGCTGCCCCGGTCTCCCGCGCCCCGGTCTCACGGCGACGGAACCAGCTGAATACACCCATATCTTCTCCCAAGCTACGCGGTCTGCGGCGGACCCGGCCGGTTCTGCGGCGAGCCGGTGCAGGGTGCCGCCCATCCGGGGAACGAGCCGGACGGTGGCCGGTCACGTCCCCCGTTCGGGTGGGGGCGCGATCTTTGCGAGACTTGGCGGTGTGAGCAGCTCTCTTCCCCCCGTCCCGGTGGTCTCGGTGGTCGGTTCGACCGCGGCCGGCAAGTCCGATCTGGCCGTCGCGATCGCCCGTGAGCTGGGCGGCGAGGTGATCAACACCGACTCGATGCAGCTCTACCGCGGCATGGACATCGGCACCGCCAAGCTCACCGAGGCCGAGCGCGGCGGGATCCCGCACCACCTGCTGGACGTCTGGGAGGTCACCGAGACCGCCAGCGTCGCCGAGTACCAGCGCCTGGCCCGGGCCGAGATCGACCGGCTGCTCGCCGCCGGCCGGCCGCCGGTGCTGGTCGGCGGCTCGGGGCTGTACGTCCGCGCGGCGATCGACGAGATGGAGTTCCCCGGCACCGATCCGGCGATCCGCGCCCAGCTGGAGGCGGAGCTGGCCGAGCACGGCCCGGCCGTGCTGCACCGGCGCCTGGCCACCCTCGACCCGGCCGCCGCGGCCGCCATCCTGGCCGGCAACGGGCGGCGGATCGTCCGGGCGCTGGAGGTGATCGAGCTGACCGGCCGCCCGTTCACCGCGAGCCTGCCGAGCAACACCGCGGTCTACCCAGCGGTGCAGATCGGCGTGGCGGTGCCGCGCCCCGAACTCGACGAGCGGATCGAGCTGCGGGTGGACCGGATGTGGCAGGCCGGACTGCTGGACGAGGTCCGCGCGCTGGAGGCGGTCGGGTTGCGCGAGGGGCTCACGGCCGGTCGCGCGCTCGGCTACCAGCAGGTGCTGGCGTACTTCGCGGGCGAGTGCACGGAGCAGCAGGCGCGGGACGAGACGGTGCGCGCCACCCGTCGGTTCGCGCGCCGTCAGGAGTCCTGGTTCCGCCGCGACGACCGGATCCACTGGCTCTCCCGGCCGGCCGGTGCCGACCCCGCCGACCTGCTGGAAAGCTCGCTCAAGCTGATCCTGAGCGGCGCCTGAGCAAGGCCTGGGCGCAGGCTGAGCGGCACTTGAACAACTGATCCGGACGGTGTGGCGGCGGGATCCGGCCATCGGCCGGTGCACTCTCACACGGCACCTGCAGGTGCACGAGGAAGCAGCGGTCACGGCCGGATCACGTCCTGGCCACGGATCACTTGGGGACCCGCGTTACGCGCTGTGAGCGCAGCGGGACATGCCATTATCGGAGGCAATGAGGGATCAGTCGCGCGGGCCGGTCCCACCGTTCGCGAGTTGTACTCGTGTCGAACTGTCAGGGGAGGCCGCGTGTCCACGGGTCCCGGCCCCGAGACCGAGCAGTTCCGGCACCGTGCCCTGAGCCGGCCGGCCGGGGCGCACGAGCTGGAGGGCGGCCACACGGCCGTCACCGGCCTGGCCGAGGAGCCCATCGCCTTGCCGCACGTCCTGCCGCCGGACGAGCTGCTGCTGCCCGTGGATCTGGACATCGACCCGGACGCCCCGCTCGGTCCGCCGAGCGATCCGCTGGTGCTCGAACGGGATATCCGGCCGCGCCGCCGACTGCGCTGGTGGCAGCTGCTGCCGATCGTGCTGATCGGCATCGCCGGTTCGCTGATGTTCGCGTTCCCGCTGGCCTTCGGCCAGGGCGACGGCGGTGCGATGGTCGCGATGCTCGGTCTGCTGCTCACCGCCGCCTCGGTCGGCTGGGGCGCGATGGCGGCCCGGCACGCGGGCTACGCCTGGCCCGGGCTGCCCCGGCGCGGCTCCGGCCGCCGGGCCGGCTGGCGGGCCATCGCGGTGTACACGCTGATCGCCTGCGCCGCCTTCGGCCTCGCCGTCTGGCGGGTCATCCAGCTCCGCGGCTGACGCCGCCGTCTGTCGGGCACCGCCCGCGGTCCACGCCGTCCGGCGTCAGCCGTCAGTCGCCTGTCGGCAGCCGCCCGCCGTTCGCCGCTCGGCCCGGATCAGTACGATCAATGGCGTGAGCGCTATCGACCCGCAGACCTCCGGCCTCGCCTTCCTCAAGGGCCACGGCACCGAGAACGACTTCGTGATCGTCCCCGACCCGGACGGCGAGCTGCTGCTCGGCCCGGCCGAGGTGGCCAGGCTCTGCGACCGCCGGGCCGGCATCGGCGGCGACGGCCTGCTGCGCGTGGTCCGCTCGGCCAGGGACGAGGCCTCGGCGGCGATGGCCGGGCAGGCCGAGTGGTTCATGGACTACCGCAACGCCGACGGCAGCATCGCCGAGATGTGCGGCAACGGCGTGCGGGTCTTCGCCCGCTACCTGGTGCACGCCGGCCTGGCCGAGCCCGGCCCGCTCGCGGTGGCCACCCGGGCGGGGGTGCGCCGGGTGGTGATCGCACCGGACGGGCCGGACGGCACGCTCGGCGAGGTCACGGTGGACATGGGCCGGGCGCTGCTGCCGGGTCCGGACGGGATCGAGGTCGCGGTCGGGGAGCGGCACTGGCCGGCCCGCAACGTGAACATGGGCAACCCGCACGCGGTGGTCTTCGTCGCCGACCTGGCCGAGGCCGGAAACCTGTACGACGCGCCCGCGGTCAGCCCGGCCGGGGTCTATCCGGACGGCGTCAACGTCGAGTTCGTGGTGGACCGCGGCGAGCGGCACGTGGCGATGCGGGTGCACGAGCGCGGCTCGGGCGAGACCCGGTCCTGCGGCACCGGCACCTGCGCGGTGGCGGTGGCCACCGCCCGCCGGGACGGCCTGGACCCGGCGGTCACCGGCGAGCCGGTGACGCACACGGTCGATGTGCCGGGTGGGCGACTGGTGATCACCGAGCACCCGGACGGCCGGGTCGAGATGACCGGGCCCGCGGTGATCGTCGCGAGCGGGCGGCTGGCACCCGGCTGGCGCTGACCGACCGTCCGCGCCGCCCGGCGCTAGGCCGTGTCTCATAATTCGCGTCGGATCAGCGCGCGGCGTTGGGCGCCCGGCTGGGCGTGCCGGCGAAGCGTCCTCGTACTGGGCCGTACTTGGGCGTTTCGCCGGTGCGTCCAGGCGGGATGCCCGGCGTCGCGCGCCCGGCGGGAATTATGAGACACGGCCTAGGGCCCGTCCGGTTCTGAGCTGTGGTCAGGGGCCGTGGCGCCGGGCCGCTTTGCCCGTTCTGTGCGGCCGCGAATCCGCCCGTTAGGGTGATCCCGGCAACAGAGCGGAAGCGGGGCGTCGCGGAACGTGCTGTGCTCGGTAGCATGGACCACCGGGGCTGCCCGGTGCTCGCTGCCGGAGGTTGCCATGACCGTCGAAACCGGCCGGCCCACCGGCCGACCCACGCCTGATCCACAGTCAGTCGACCCGCAGAGCCCGAATCCCCGGCCCGACGGCCCGCCGCAGGCCGGCACACCGCAGGCCGCCCCGCCACCCGGCAGCCAGCAGCCGGCCCGCCGGCTGCTCGGCCGGGCCACACTGGGCCGGGCCGGCCGGGCCGCGCTGCTCGCCACCGGCCGCGCCCCGGTGCCGGACGCGATCGAGCCGATCGTCCAGGTGCACCGCCGCCACCACCCGCAGGCCGACCTCGCGCTGCTCGGCCGCGCCTACCGGACGGCCGAGGCCAGCCATCGCGGCCAGAAGCGCAAGAGCGGCGAGCCGTACATCACCCACCCGCTCGCGGTCACGCTGATCCTGGCCCAGCTCGGCGCCGAGACCACCACGCTGGTCGCCTCGCTGTTGCACGACACCGTCGAGGACACCGAGGTGACGCTCGATCAGGTCGCGGCCGACTTCGGCCCGGAGGTCGCGTACCTGGTGGACGGTGTCACCAAGCTGGAGAAGGTGGACTTCGGCGCCGCGGCGGAGGCGGAAACGTTCCGCAAGATGCTGGTCGCCACCGGGGACGACGTCCGGGTGATGGCGATCAAGCTCGCCGACCGGCTGCACAACATGCGCACGATCCGCCACATGAAGCCGGCCAGCCGGCTGCGGATCGCCAAGGTGACCCGCGACGTGCTGATCCCGCTGGCCGAGCGGCTCGGCATCCAGGTGGTCAAGACCGAGCTGGAGGACATCGCCTTCGCCACCCTGCACCCCGAGGAGTACACGCTCACCCGCGAGCTGATCTCGGCGCACGAGGCGCAGCAGGACCGGTTGCTGGTCCCGTTCGCCCAGGCGCTCGGCCGCCAGCTGGCCGAGGCCGGGGTGGCGGCCGAGGTGACGGTCCGCCCCCGGCACTGCGTCTCGGTGCACCGGCTGCTGCTGCGCCGCGCTGCGGCGGCCGGGCCGGCCGATCCGGCCGCGCTGCACCCGGCGGACCTCGGCCGGCTGCTCGTGGTGGTCGAGGAGAACGCCGACTGCTACGCGGTCCTCGGCGAGCTGCACACCTGCTGGACCCCGCTGCCGGGCGAGTTCAAGGACTTCGTGGCCGCGCCGAAGTTCAACCTGTACCAGTCGCTGCACACCGCGGTCGCGGTGGACGGCGCCGTGGTCGAGGTGCTGGTCCGCACACCGAGGATGCACCGGATCGCCGAGTTCGGGGTGGTCGCGCTCGGCAGCCCGCACCAGCCGGGCGCCGAGCCGGCCGGCCGGGACGAGCTGGACGGCACCGACCCCGCCCGCCCCGGCTGGCTCAGCCGGCTGCTGGAGTGGCAGCAGGAGACCCCGGACCCGGACGCGTTCTGGTCCACGCTGACCGCCGACCTCTCGGACGACCGGGAGATCACCGTGGTCACCGAGGAGGGCGCCACCCTGGTGCTGCCGGCCGCCGCCTCCTGCGTGGACGCCGCCTACCAGCTCGGCGAGCAGACCGGTCACCGCTGTATCGGCGCCCGGGTGAACGGGCGGCTCGTGGCGCTGGCCACCACGCTCGCCGATGGTGACGTGGTGGGCATCCTGACCGAACCGGCCGGGCCGCCGGGCGGCCCCGAGCCCTCCGGCCCCAGCCCGGAGTGGCTGGAGTTCGCGCGCACTCCCGGGGCGCGGATCGCGATCGAGCGCTGGCTGGCCGGCCACCCGGCCGTCGTCGCACCGGAGCCCGACGCCCCTGGCCCGGCCCCCCGGCCCCCCGCCCCCGACCGGTCCGGACCCGGGGCCGGGCCGCTCGCGCCGCACGGCGGACCCGGCGCCGCAGTGCCCCGGCCGGGTGCGCACCCGACGGGCACCGGCCGCCCGGACGGACGGGACGCACGGGACGGGCGGCTGCTCCCGGCCCGCCCCGGCGGCGGCCGCGGCCGGCTGGTGATCGCCCCGGGGCACCCGGGCGCGGCGGTCCGGCTGGCCCGCTGCTGCACGCCGGTGCCGCCGGACCGGGTGACCGGCTTCCAGATCCGCGGCGGCTCGATCGCGGTGCACCGGGCCGACTGCCCGACCGGCGAGCGGATGCGCGAGGACGGCCGCGGCCCGGTCCAGCTGGACTGGGCGCCGGAGGCGGCGGCCGCCCCGGCCGGCACGGCCACCGGGTTCCGGGTCACGCTGCAGGCCGAGGCGCTGAACCGGCCCCGGCTGCTCGCCGACCTGACCGCCGCGATGTCCGCGACCGGCCTGGACATCGTCTCGGCCGTGGTCGAACCGCCGCAGGAACTCCGGGTGCGGCACACCTATACGGTCGAGCTGCCCGACGCCGGTACGCTCCCGGTCGTGATGCGCGCGATGCTGCGGGTCTCCGGCGTCTACGACGTCCGCCGCCCCGGTCTGGAGGCCCCCCGGCCGCCCCGGCTGCGCCCGCACGCCCGGTCCGCGGCAAATGCGGGTGACCAGGCCCCCGCCCACGTGCGACCATCGAAGGGAATGAGGGGCCGGTCCGCCGCGTTCACCGCAGTGGACGGATCTCCCGATTTCCGCCAGTAACGACCCCAGAAGCCCGCAAAGGCAGTAGCCCATTAAGGACGAGATGACCTCCACGTTCGAAGACCGCGACGATTCCAGCGAGACCGCCGGCCGCAGCGCCCGCCGTCCCGCTGACCTCCGGGCCGAAGCCCTGATGGACGAGGACCTCGCGGCCATCGACGAGGACTTCGCCCAGCAGTACGACGGTGACCAGTACGACCGCAGCGAGCGCGCCGCGCTGCGCCGCGTCGTCGGCCTGTCCACGGAGCTGCAGGACGTCACCGAGGTCGAGTACCGCCAGCTCCGCCTGGAGCGCGTGGTGCTCGTCGGTGTCTGGACCGACGGCACGGCCGAGGAGGCCGACAACTCGCTGGCCGAGCTCGCCGCCCTCGCCGAGACGGCCGGCTCCGAGGTGCTCGACGGCGTGATCCAGCGCCGCGACAAGCCCGACGCCGCGACCTACATCGGCTCCGGCAAGGCCAAGGAGCTGCGCGACATCGTCGCCGCCACCGGGGCCGACACGGTGGTCTGTGACGGTGAGCTGACCCCCGGCCAGCTGATCCAGCTGGAGGACGTCGTCAAGGTGAAGGTGGTCGACCGGACCGCGCTGATCCTCGACATCTTCGCCCAGCACGCCAAGTCCCGCGAGGGCAAGGCCCAGGTCTCGCTCGCCCAGATGCAGTACATGCTGCCGCGGCTGCGTGGCTGGGGCCAGTCGCTCTCCCGGCAGATGGGTGGCGGTGGCTCCGGCTCCTCGGGCGGCGGCATGGCCACCCGTGGTCCCGGTGAGACCAAGATCGAGACCGACCGGCGTCGGATCCGCGAGAAGATGGCGAAGCTCCGCAGGGAGATCGCCGAGATGAAGAAGGGCCGGGACACCAAGCGCCAGGAGCGCCGTCGTCACCAGGTCCCCTCCGTCGCCATCGCGGGGTACACCAACGCCGGCAAGTCCTCACTGCTCAACCGCCTCACCGGCGCCGGCGTGCTGGTGGAGAACTCGCTGTTCGCCACCCTGGACCCGACCGTTCGGCGGGCCCAGACCCCGGGCGGCCGGATCTACACGCTGGCCGACACCGTCGGGTTCGTCCGGCACCTGCCGCACCACCTGGTCGAGGCGTTCCGCTCGACCATGGAGGAGGTGGCGGACGCCGACCTGATCCTGCACGTGGTGGACGGTTCGCACCCCGAGCCGGAGACCCAGCTGGCGGCGGTCCGCGAGGTGATCGTCTCGGTCGACGCGCAGAACGTGCCGGAGATCGTGGTGATCAACAAGGCCGACGCCGCCGACCCGCACGTGCTGCAGCGGCTGCTGCGCCGCGAGCCGCACGCGATCGTGGTCTCGGCCCGCTCCGGCCTGGGCATCGACGAGCTGCTCAAGCTGATCGACGACGAGCTGCCGCGTCCCGCCATCGAGCTGCAGGCGCTGGTTCCGTACACCCGCGGCGACCTGGTCTCCCGGGTGCACGCCGAGGGTGAGCTGCTGGAGACCGAGCACACCGGCGACGGAACGCTGCTGCGCGCCAAGGTGGCGGCCGAGCTGGCCGCCGAGCTGGAGCGCTACACGGTGGCCGTCCAGCACTGACCGTCCAGTACTGACCGCCGGCTGTCGAGCCGCCGCGTTGTCGAGCGGGCCCGGTCCCCCCATCGGGGAGACCGGGCCCGCTCGTCTGCTGTGCCGCGGCTACTGCTGCGGGGGCACCGGCAGGTTCGTCATGTGGTCGAACATCCCCTTGGCCTGGTCGTCGAGCGCGGGACCGGCCAGCCAGGCGGACGGGTTCGGGCCGATCGAGGTGTTGCTGACCAGCGCCGCCTTGCCGTTCGGGCCGATCGCCAGCCAGCCGCCACCGCTGGAGCCGCCGGTCATGGTGCAGCCGATGGTCAGCATGGTCGGCCGGGTCGAGTCGAAGGAGAGCCGGCTCGGCTTGTTGCCGTCGCAGTACTCCAGCTCCTGGCCGTTGAACGGTGGGGCGGCCGGGAACCCGTAGGCGGTGACGGCCTTGATCTGGTCGCGCGGAGCGTCGAACCAGACCGGCACCGAACCGCCGACCGTCTCCTCCAGCGACTTGCCGGGCATGTCCGGGTTGGAAACCTGGATGATGCCGGAGTCGTACTGGCTGACCGCGCCGCCGGTCTCGCCGCCCTCCTCCACCCACTGCGGGGCGACGATCGCGTGGTCGGCCCACCAGCGGCCGTACGGCGCGACCTGGTCGAGGGCGACCTGCTTGTTGCCGCTGGCCGCACCGGTCTTGTTGTAGTCCGGGACGAAGACGATGTTCTTCAGCCAGTCGCCGCCCTTGCCACCGTGCAGGCAGTGGCTGGCGGTCCACACCAGGTTGCTCTTGCCCGGGTGCTGCGGGTCGCTGACCACGGTGCCGGAGCAGACGTAGGTGCCCTGCGGGCTCTTCATGAAGAGCTTGCCGAAGACCGCCATGTTGCCGTTGTACGGGTGCTTCTCGGCCTGGGCCGGGATGCTGGCGGGCAGCGGGTCGTTCTCGGTGTCGTCGACGGCCGACTTGTCGGTCGGCTTCATCGCCGCGGCCGGGGTGGCCTTGTTCATCGAGTCGACGGTCCAGAAGTCCTTCACGATCTCGTTCTTGAAGACGTGCTGCTTGACCCAGTCGGCCCAGTCGGCGGCCTTCCAGCCCTTCAGGTCCTTGAGGGCGCCGGCCAGGCCGTTCGGCTTGCCGGTGGCGTCGGCCGTGCCGGTGGAGGCCGCGGCGCTCGCACCGGGCGACGAGGCGTCGGTGCTCTTCGTCTCGTCCGGCCCGCAGGCGGCGGCGCTCAGCACCAGGGCTCCGGCGACGACGGCGGTCAGGCCGGCTCGGCGGGCGGTGGAAATGCGAGGTGACATGTGTTCGGTTCCCCGTATGAAGATCTGTTGAGGGTTGACGCGCAGCCGTGCGATCGGTGCGACCGTCGGCGTGACCAGGGATTCAGGCGCCAACGGATCAGGCGCCGAGCGATCGGGCGCCGTGGGATCTGGCAGGAGCGCGGCCGCTGCGGCTCGTGCGCCACGGCGCGCGAACCGGGTCCGCACGCCTGCTCGGCCCGTGCTCCCCTTCGCTGACATTCCTTCAGTTCCCCCGGTCGGCGTATCGCGTCCCGCGGCGCGAGGCGCCGCCGGGACTCAGGGAGTCTCCCATGTGGCCAGGACTGCCCGCTTTGCCCCCCGGTTGCACAGGCTGATGAAGGGTCACCGATTCGTGACCGACGGCGACCCCGATCCGCGAGGGGACCGTGATTCCCGGGCCGACGGCTCGTTAGACCAATCGGATGCCATCGACCGGGGGCAGGTGCCCCGAACGGCGCACCGGCGTCCCCTTGCGTATCGAGGAGCAGCCTTGAGCACCGCCCTGACCGGAGCCCCGGCCACCGTCCCCCGTCAGCTGAGCCAGACCGGCGAGTCCGACCCGCTACTGCACCAGGATCCCGCGGTCGCCGCCGAACAGGCCGCGGTCGAGGCACTGCTGCGCTGCTGGTGCCGGGAGACCGGCGCCCGGCCGGAGCGGGACGGCGTGCTGCGGATCCCGGTGCTGGACGGCGCGGCCAGGCTGGTCGCGGAGGTCCGGTACTGGTCGCCGTGCGGCTGGCACCGGTTCGGGCCCGCACGGCTGGCGCCCGCCCGGGAGTCGAACGGTGCCGCACTTGACCCGGTCACGGCCGCCGCGCTGCTCGCCCGCGCGGCCGGCGCGCACCCCGATCCCGAGCAGATCGCCGACCTGGCCGCCCGGGTCGCCGACTCGGTCCGCCGCACCGCGGACCTGCTCGCGTACCGCCGGCGCCACCCGAGCCCCACGCCCGACTCCGCGTTCCTGCGCGCCGAGCAGTCGCTGCTGCTCGGCCACCCGATGCACCCGACCCCGAAGAGTCGCGACGGCCTCGGCCCGGCGCAGAGCGCCGTGTACTCGCCCGAGCTGCGCGGCTCCTTCGCACTGCACTGGTACGCCGTGAGCCGCGAGCTGCTCGCCTCCGGCTCCGCGCTGCCGGTGGACGCCGCCGAGCTGACCGCCAGGCTGCTCGGCGCCCCGCAGCTGCTGCCGCCCGGCACCGCGGCGCTGCCGCTGCACCCCTGGCAGGCCCAGGAGCTGGAGCGGCGCCCGCAGATCGCCGGACTGCTCGCCGACGGACTGCTGCACGACCTCGGCCGGCACGGCGAGCCCTGGCACCCGACCTCCTCGGTGCGGACCGTCTTCCGCCCCGGCACCCCGTGGATGCTCAAGCTCTCGCTGGGCCTGCGGATCACCAACTCCCGCCGAGAGAACCTGCGCAAGGAGCTGCACCGGGGCCTGGAGGTGCACCGGCTGCTGGCCGGCGGCCTCGGCGCCGAGTGGCAGTCAGCGCACCCCGGCTTCGACATCGTGCGGGACCCGGCCTGGATCGGCGTGGACCTGCCCGGCGTCGACGAGAACAGCGCCGGCGGCCTGGACACCGTGCTGCGCCACCAGCCGTTCGCCGACGGCGACCGGGCGCTGTGCGTGGCCGGACTGGTCGCCGAGCGCCCGCTCGGCGAGCCCGGGTCCGGCGTGCCGTCCGAACTCGGCGACGTGCTGCGCACACTGGCCCGGCGCAACGGCCGCCCGCTGCCGATGGTGGCCGCCGAGTGGTTCCTGCGCTACCTGGACGCCGTGGTACTGCCGGTGCTCTGGCTGGACGGCCGGGCCGGGATCGCGCTGGAGGCGCACCAGCAGAACAGCCTGGTGCTGCTGGACGCCGACGGCTGGCCGAGCGGTGGCCGGTTTCGCGACAACCAGGGCTACTACTTCCGCGCCTCGCACGCCGAACGGCTGGAGCGCCGGCTGCCCGGGCTGGGCAAGGCCAGCGACACCTTCGTCGAGGACGCGGTCGCCGACGAGCGCTTCGCCTACTACCTGGGGATCAACCACATCCTCGGCCTGATCGGCGCCTTCGGCTCGCAGCGGCTGGCCGACGAGCAGGTGCTGCTCGCGGCGCTGCGGCGCTTCCTGACCGGACCGGCGGCCACCGCCACCCGCTCCGGCCTGCCGGCCCTGCTGCTGGACGCGCCGATGCTGCGTTGCAAGGCGAACCTGCTGACCCGGCTGCACGGGCTGGACGAACTGGTCGGGCCGGTGGAGACGCAGTCCGTCTACGTCGGCATTCCCAATCCGGTGGCGGCCGGGTGACCGCGCTGCGAACCCCGGCCGGGGAGCTGCGGCTGCGCGTCGTCAAGCCCGCCGACCTGCCGCTGATCACCGAGTGGATGAACGACCCGGCGGTGGACGCGTTCTGGGAGCTGGCCGGACCCGGTGAGCGGACCGAACGGCACGTGCTGCCCCAGCTCGACGCCGACAGCCACAGCGTCCCGCAGCTCGGGCTGCTCGACGGCGTGCCGGTGAGCTACTGGGAGGTCTACCGGGTCGAGGCCGACCGGCTGGCCGGGTACTACCCGGCCGACCCGGGCGACATCGGGTTGCACCTGCTGCTCGGCCCGCCGCAGAGCCGCGGGCGGGGCCTGGGCAGCGTGCTGCTGGCCGCGATGGCCGAACACCTGCTGCGCACCAGCCCGCGGGTGGTCGCCGAGCCCGACGTGCGCAACGCGCCGTCGCTGCGGGCGTTCCGGCGGGCCGGCTTCAGTGCCGCGGGCGAGATCGAGCTGCCGGAGAAGCGCGCGGCGCTGATGATGCGTGAGAGGGAGAGCTGATGGATACCGCCCTGCTGAACGGCCGGCCGGCCGACGGCCAGTCGACGGACGGACGGCCGATGGACGGCCCGCTCGATCTGCTGGGCGTCGGCATCGGCCCGTTCAACCTCTCGCTGGCCGCGCTGGCCGACCGGGAGGCCGGCCTGCGGACGCTGTTCTGCGACGCCAAGCCGGAGTTCCGCTGGCACCCGGGGATGCTGGTGGACGGCGCCAGGATGCAGGTGCCGTTCCTGGCCGACCTGGTCTCGCTGGTGGACCCGACCAACCCGTGGTCCTTCCTGAACTACCTGCGCGCGCAGGACCGGCTCTACCCGTTCTACTTCGCCGAGCGCTTCCAGCTGCCGCGCAAGGAGTACGACCACTACTGCCGGTGGGTCGCCGAGCGGCTGCCGGCCTGCCGGTTCGGCACCGAGGTCGCGGCGGTGCACTGGGAGGCCGGCGCGTTCACCGCCGTGCTGCGCTCGGGCGGCGCCGAGCGGCGGGTGCGGGCCCGCAACCTGGTGCTCGGCGTCGGTACCGAGCCGGTCCGCCCGGCCGCCTTCGCCGCACTGGCCGGGCACCGGGGGGTCTTCCACTCCGGTGAGTACCTGGAGCGGGTGGCGGACCTGGCCGGTGCCCGGGACATCACCGTGGTCGGCTCGGGCCAGTCCGGCGCCGAGATCTTCCTGGACCTGCTGCGCACCCGGGCCGGCGCCGGTACCCGGCTGCGCTGGCTGACCCGGACCCGCGCGCTCGCGCCGATGGAGTACTCCAAGCTCGGCCTGGAGCACTTCACGCCGGATTACACCCGGTACTTCCACGCGCTGCCGGCCGCCGTCCGCGAGCGGTTGGTCGCCGAGCAGTGGCAGCTGCACAAGGCGGCCAGCGCGGAGACCCTGGCCGAGATCCACGACCTGCTGTACGAGCGGACGATCGGGCGGCCGATCGGCGCGCTGGACGCCGAGATCACCCCGGGCTCCGAGGTCACCGCCGCGCTGCCCGGTCCGTGCGGCGGCCTCGAACTGCGCTGCCTGCACCGTGACTCCGGCGCCCGGCGGGTGGTGCGGACCGACGCGGTGGTGCTGGCCACCGGCTACCGGGCCGGCCGCCCGGCCGCCCTGGAGCCGCTGGCCGAGCTGATCGACTTCGACGAGCAGGGCCGGTTCCGGGTCGACCTGGACCACCGGGTGGCCACCGCACCCGAGTTGACCGGCGGCCTGTACGTGCAGAACGCCGAGCTGCACACGCACGGCGTCGGCACCCCCGACCTCGGGCTCGGCGCGCACCGGGCCGCCGTGATCCTGAACGCGCTGACCGGGCGGACGGTGCACCGGCTGCCGGCCCGGACCGCCTGGACGAGCTTCGCGCCGGCTCCGGCTCCGGTGCCCGCGCAGAGCGCCGCACCCGCCGCTGCCCCTGCCGACTCCGACGTCGCCGACCCAGAGGAGTGGAACCGTGCCCCAGCCGCCCGCCGATGAGCTGCTCACCCCCGAACGCTGGCAGCAGGCCTGCCGGGCCCTGCTCGCCAAGATGCTCGCCGAGTTCAGCTACGAGGAGCTGCTGCACCCCGAACCGGTGGCGGACGGGTACCGCCTGGCTTTGCCCGATGGCGGTCCGGAGTACCGCTTCACCGCCCGGCGCGGCGCCTACGGCAGCTGGCAGGTCGCCCCCGACTCGGTGCTCAGGGACGGCCGGCCGACCGGGGACCCGTTCGCCTTCCTGCTGGCCGCCCGCCGGCTGCTCGGGCTCTCCGGTGACACCAGCGGCCACCTGGTCCGCGAGCTGACCGCCACGCTGCTGGCCGACGTCCGGCTCGCGGCCGGCGCGCTGGCCGCCGCCGAGCTGGCCGGGCTGGACCACACCGAGCTGGAGGGCCACCAGGGCGGGCACCCGTGGATCGTGCCGAACAAGGGCCGGATCGGCTTCTCCGCGAGTGACGCGGCCGGGTGGGCGCCCGAGGCGCGCGAGCCGCGCGCGCTCGGCTGGCTCGCCGTGCACCGCGAGCTGGCGCGGTACCGCGGCCTCGGCGAGCTGGCCGACGCCGAGGCGCTCTACCGCTCCGAGCTCGACCCCGGGGTGCTGGCCGGCTACCGGCGGCTGCTCGCCGACCGCGGCGAGCAGCCGCAGGACTTCCTGCTGCTGCCGGTCCACCCCTGGCAGTGGGACGAGGTCGTGCTGCCGCTCTTCGCGCCGTGGATCGCGCAGGGGCGGATCGTCCTGCTGCCCGCCGACGGCGACCTGCGGCTGCCGCAGCAGTCCGTCCGGTCCTTCTTCAACGCCGCGACGCCGAGCCGGCGGACCGTCAAGCTGCCGCTCTCGGTGCTCAACACCCTGGTCTGGCGCGGCCTGCCGACCGAGCGGACGCTGGCCGCGCCGGCCGTCACCGGCTGGATCCACGGCATCCGCGACCAGGACCCGTTCCTGCGCGAGGAGTGCCGGGTGGTGCTGCTCGGCGAGGTCGCCTCGGTCACCGTCGAGCACCCGTACTACGCCGAGCTGCCCGAGGCGCCGTACCAGTACCAGGAGCTGCTCGGCGCGATCTGGCGCGAGCCGCTCGGCGCGCAGCTGGAGCCGGGGGAGCGCGGCCGCACGCTGGCCGCGCTGCTGCAGACCGGCTCGGACGGGCGCAGCCTGGCCGAGGAGCTGATCGCCCGGTCCGGACTCTCCGCGCGGGACTGGACGGCCCGGCTGTTCGCCGTGATGCTGCCGCCGCTGCTGCACTTCCTGTACCGCTACGGAACGGTCTTCTCGCCGCACGGCGAGAACGCGATCCTGCTCTTCGACGAGCGCGACGTCCCGGTCCGGCTCGCGGTCAAGGACTTCGTCGACGACGTCAACATCAGCGACCAGGAGCTGCCCGAGCTGCGCGCGCTGCCGGCCGAGGTGGCCGGCGTGCTGCTGCGCGAAACACCCGCCGGGCTCTGCCAGTTCCTGCACGCCGGGCTCTTCATCGGCGTCTACCGCTACCTCGCGCCGCTGCTGGAGCGGCGCACCGGCCTGCCGGAGCCGCAGTTCTGGGCGCTGCTGCGGGAGGAGATCCTGCGCCACCAGGCGCGGTTCCCCGAACTCGCCGACCGGTTCGAGCTCTTCGACCTGCTCACGCCGCGGATCGACCGACTCTGCCTGAACCGCAACCGGCTGCTGCTGGACGGCTACCGGGACCGGCCGAAGCGGCCGCACGCGGCGGTCTTCGGGCAGGTCGCGAACCCGTTGGCGACCGTCCCGTCCCGGCTGCCCGGTCCGCGGGACCGGGCTGTCAGTCCGGCCCCGTAGTCTGGGAGGGTCATGACGAACGACTCCGCACCCCAGCTGCTGCCCGAGGACCACCCGCAGGTTCCCGCCGGCCGCATTCCCGAGTTGCTGCACGCCGCCGTCACCGCGGTCGGCGGCGTCGAGCGCCCCGGGCAGGTCAGGATGGCCGAGGCCGTCGCCGAGGCCGTCGACAGCGCCGAGCATCTGCTGGTGCAGGCCGGCACTGGCACCGGAAAGTCCCTCGCCTACCTGGTGCCCGCGCTCGCGCACGGCGACCGCGTGGTGGTGGCCACCGCCACCCTCGCCCTGCAACGCCAGCTGGTGGAGCGGGACTTGCCGCGCACCGTGGAGGCGCTGCATCCGACGCTGCGCCGCCGCCCGCTGTTCGCGATGCTCAAGGGCCGCTCCAACTACCTCTGCCTGCACCGCGCGCACGAGGGCACTCCGAGCGAGGAGGGCGAGGGCCTGTTCGACCCCGCCGAGGCGCTCGGTGGCCCGAGCAGCAAGCTCGGCCGGGACGTGCTCCGGCTGCGCGAGTGGGCCGACGAGACCGAGACCGGCGACCGCGACGACCTCACCCCTGGTGTCTCCGACAAGGCCTGGGCCCAGCTCTCGGTCAGCTCCCGGGAGTGCCTGGGCGCCACGCGGTGTCCGTACGGCCAGGAGTGCTTCGCCGAGCAGGCCCGGGAGCGCGCCAAACTCGCCGACGTGGTGGTCACCAACCACGCGCTGCTGGCGATCGACGCGATCGAGGGCGCCCCGGTGCTGCCCGAGCACGAGCTGCTGATCATCGACGAGGCGCACGAGCTGGTGAACCGGGTGACGGGCGCTGCGACCGCCGAGCTGACCGTCGGGGCGGTCAACCGGGCGGTCAAGCGTGCCGCCCGGCTCGCCAACGAGAAGGCCGTGGACGCGCTGCAGGCCGCCGCGGAGAGTTACCACGGGCTGATGGAGACCGCGCAGCCCGGCAAGCTGGACGAGCTGCCCGAGTACCTCGGCTATGCGGTCGCCGCGATCCGGGACGCCGCCCGCCAGGTGATCACCTCGCTCGGTGAGACCAGGGACAAGGCGCTCACCGACGAGGACGCGGTGCGCAAGCAGGCGATGGCCTCGGCCGAGACGCTGCACGACACCACCGAGCGGCTGCTCTCCGAGTCGCCGTACGACGTGGTCTGGATCGAGCGCAACGACCGCTTCGGCCCCGGCACCGCCTCGCTGCGGGTGGCGCCGATGAGCGTCTCCGGGCTGCTGCGGGAGAACCTCTACAAGGAGCGGTCGGTCGTGCTGACCTCCGCCACGCTCAAGCTGGGCGGTGACTTCAACGGCGTGGCCGCCTCGGTCGGGCTGCCGGGCGAGGGCCGGCTGCCGGAGGTCCGCGGCGAGCAGGAGCCGGCGCGCGCCGAGAGCGAGGACGCCCCGCCGTACTGGCGCGCGCTGGACGTCGGCTCGCCGTTCAGCTACCCCAAGCAGGGCATCCTCTACGTGGCCAAGCACCTGCCGCCGCCCGGGCGGGACGCCGACCGGCCGCAGATGCTGGACGAGCTGGCCGACCTGATCGGTGCGGCCGGCGGGCGCACGCTCGGCCTCTTCTCCTCGATGCGGGCCGCCCAGACGGCTGCCGAGCAGCTGCGCGAGCGGCTGGACGTGCCGATCCTGCTGCAGGGCGAGGACACCCTGGGCGAGCTGATCCGCGACTTCGCGAGCGATCCGCAGACCTGTCTCTTCGGCACCCTCTCGCTCTGGCAGGGGGTGGACGTGCCGGGCTCGGCCTGCCAGCTCGTGGTGATGGACCGGATCCCGTTCCCGCGTCCGGACGATCCGCTGATGAGCGCCCGGCAGAAGGCGGTCGAGGAGGCCGGCGGGAACGGCTTCATGGCGGTGGCCGCCACCCACGCGGCGCTGCTGATGGCGCAGGGAGCCGGGCGGCTGGTGCGGGCGGCGGACGACCGCGGGGTGGTCGCGGTGCTCGATCCCCGGCTCGCCACCGCGCGCTACGGCGGATTCTTCCGGTCCTCGATGCCGGACTTCTGGTACACCACCGACCGCAACCAGGTGCGCCGCTCGCTGGCCGCCATCGCGGAGTCGGCGCCGCCGGTGCGGCCGGTCGCGAAGCGCGGCTGAGCGGCTGGCCGTTCCGGCTGACGGCATGCGCCAGGTCCCCCCGGCCCGGTTGGGCAGGGGGGACCTTGAGTCCGGCTGAGCGCTCGGTGCCCCGTGCTCGACGGCCCGGCGCTCGGTGCTCGGGCCCGGTCAGAGCCGGCGCAGCACCGCGACGACCTTGCCCAGGATGGTCGCGTTGTCGCCCGGGATCGGCTCGTAGGCGGCGTTGTGCGGCATCAGCCAGATCCGGTTGTCCTCGCGCTTGAGCCGCTTGACGGTGGCCTCGCCGTCGATCATCGCGGCCACGATGTCGCCGTTCTCGGCGACCGGCTGGCGGCGCACGGTGACCCAGTCGCCGTCGAAGATGCCGACCTCGATCATCGAGTCGCCGCGGACCGTGAGCGCGAACAGCTCGCCCTCGCCGACCAGCTGGCGCGGCAGCGGGAAGACGTCCTCGACGGTCTGCTCGGCGAGGATCGGCCCACCGGCCGCGATCCGGCCGACCAGCGGCACGTAGGAGGTGGACGGTCGCCCGGCCGCCTCGGCGGTGTTCGGGCGGGCCACCTCGACGCCGCGCACCTCGTAGGCCCGCGGGCGGTGCGGGTCGCGGCGCAGGAAGCCCTTGCGCTCCAGGGCCATCAGCTGGTGCGCCACCGAGGAGGTGGAGGAGAGGCCGACCGCCTGGCCGATCTCCCGCATGCTCGGCGGGTAACCGCGCCGCTGCACGGAGTCCCGGATCACGTCGATCACCCGGCGCTGGCGCTCGGTCAGGCCGGCCTCGTCGGTCCGGATCCCGGGCGGGCGGCCCGGCAGCGCGCGGACCTGGCCGTCCGGCAGGCCGATCGGGACGTCCCGGACCGAGGAGTGCTCGACGGGCTGCTCGGGGAGGATGCCCGGCGCGGCGGCGGGGCGCTGGCTGTCACTGCGATCCATGCTGTGGTCCATGCTCTGCTGGTCCGCGGCGCCACGATCGCCCGGGTGAAGGGCTCCGAGGTGCTGGGAACGGTCCTGCCCCGGGATGCCACGGCTGTCGCCTGCGCTGTTCCGGATGGCGGTCGTACTGGTGCTGGTCTTTACGGTGCTCACGGCGGCCCCTCTCGACGGGCGTTCTCCCTTGCCTGCCCAGCCCAACGGCAGCACCTATCGAAAGGTTGCGCCAAACACACGTTCGAGTGAAGTTCGCGGGATTCTGCTGACTTGATCAAGGCTTCGGGTGTATGGGCCAGTCGATTAAGTGTTCGATCGAGTTGATTCTAGAGGGCGATCGGCGACCTCGCCGGAAGAGGGCCGAACTCGTCGCGGGCGCGTGGCGAACGTCTCCCTCCGGCCGTCCGGGTGGGCCGGGCCCACGCCTCGCGGACTGACCAGCGGCGATTGCGGCGGGTGACTCCCGGGATACCGCAAGACGGTGTGTCCGATCGCGACATCAACCTAGATCTAGTGGTTACATTGGTGTTCACAGCCCACAGGTTGTGGTCCCCCGGTATTTTGATCACTGCGGCGTCGCCTAGACTGAACGTTGCTCACGGGGTCGGCCAGGCCTGGTGGGCGGCAACCCGCGTACCGCCCGTCAGGAGGGATTCGTTCCGTGCACTGCCCCTTCTGCCGGCACTCAGACAGCCGCGTGGTCGACAGTCGGACCACCGATGACGGCAGCTCGATCCGCCGTCGTCGGCAGTGCCCCGACTGCGGCCGGCGCTTCACCACGGTGGAGACCGCGGCGCTGATGGTCATCAAGCGCAGCGGGGTGACCGAGCCGTTCAGTCGGGAGAAGGTCATCTCCGGTGTCCGCAAGGCATGCCAGGGCCGGCCGGTCACCGAGGACGCTCTCGCGCTGCTCGGCCAGCGGGTCGAGGAGTGCCTGCGGGCCAGCGGCAGTGCGGAGCTGAGCACGCACGACGTGGGACTGGCCATACTCGGTCCGCTCAAGGACCTGGACGTCGTCGCGTTCCTGCGGTTCGCCTCGGTCTACCAGGCGTACGACGGACTGGCCGACTTCGAGGCCGCCATCGCCGAGTTGCGTGGCGCCGAGCGGCCCCCCGGTGCGGAGGACGACGACGGCTCCGCCGTCGTCCCGGTCCCCGCAGCGGCCCCCTAGGGCGGCAGTGCAGCAGCCTTCCCAGGGCTGACGCGTGCCCGAAAACGGCGCGCAAACCACCACAATCAGTGCGAACCGGTCGGCGATCCCGGCCTGCCCGCATCTCAGGAGAAGCGACACAGCGGTGCCCCTCGGCGTGCGGTTCAGAGATGAACTAAACGGGGCACTTCGGGCGTTTGCCCAGGAGGAGGAGAAGAAGTGACAGACACGACGAGCGGTTCCGCACGTGGGTCGAAGTCCGACAAGACGACCAAGGCGGCCGGCAAGGCTCCCAAGGGCGGTCTTCGGATCGAGCGCATCTACACCACCCCCGGGGTGCACCCCTATGACCAGGTCAGCTGGGAGCGGCGCGACGTCGTCATGACCAACTGGCGTGACGGCTCGATCAACTTCGAGCAGCGCGGCGTCGAGTTCCCCGACTTCTGGTCGGTGAACGCGGTCAACATCGTCACCTCGAAGTACTTCCGCGGCGCCGTCGGCAGCGAGCAGCGCGAGTGGAGCCTCAAGCAGATCATCGACCGGGTGGTGCTGACCTACCGCGCCGCCGGTGAGAAGAACGGCTACTTCGCCTCCGCCGCCGACGCCGAGGTCTTCGAGCACGAGCTGACCCACGCCCTCCTCCACCAGGTGTTCAGCTTCAACTCGCCGGTCTGGTTCAACGTCGGCACCAAGCAGCCGCAGCAGGTCAGCGCGTGCTTCATCCTGGCCGTCGACGACTCCATGGAGTCGATCCTCGACTGGTACAAGGAAGAGGGCATGATCTTCAAGGGCGGCTCCGGCGCCGGCCTGAACCTCTCCCGGATCCGCTCCTCCAAGGAGCTGCTCTCCTCCGGCGGCAACGCCTCCGGCCCGGTCTCCTTCATGCGCGGCGCCGACGCGTCGGCCGGCACCATCAAGTCCGGTGGCGCGACCCGCCGGGCCGCCAAGATGGTCGTGCTGGACGTCGACCACCCGGACGTCGAGGCCTTCATCGAGACCAAGGTGAAGGAGGAGGAGAAGATCCGCGCGCTGCGTGACGCGGGCTTCGACATGGACCTCGGCGGGGACGACATCACCTCCGTCCAGTACCAGAACGCCAACAACTCGGTCCGGGTCTCCGACGAGTTCATGCAGGCCGTCGAGAACGGCACCGACTTCGGTCTGCGGGCGCGGATGACCGGCGAGGTCATCGAGACCGTCGATGCCAAGAAGCTGTTCCGCAAGATGGCCGAGGCGGCCTGGGCCTGCGCCGACCCGGGCATCCAGTACGACTCGACGATCAACCACTGGCACACCTGCCCCGAGTCGGGCCGGATCAACGCGTCCAACCCCTGCTCCGAGTACATGCACCTGGACAACTCCAGCTGCAACCTCGCCTCGCTGAACCTGATGAAGTTCCTGCGCGACGACGACACGTTCGACGCCGAGACCTTCGCGAAGGTCGTCGAGCTGGTCATCACCGCGATGGACATCTCGATCTGCTTCGCCGACTTCCCGACCGAGAAGATCGGCGAGACCACCCGCGCCTACCGTCAGCTCGGCATCGGCTACGCCAACCTCGGCGCGCTGCTGATGGCCACCGGCCACGCCTACGACTCGGACGGCGGCCGCGCGCTGGCCGGTGCGATCACCTCGCTGATGACCGGCACCGCGTACCGCCGCGGTGCCGAGCTGGCCGGTGTGGTTGGCCCGTACGACGGCTACGCCCGCAACGCGGCCCCGCACCAGCGGGTCATGAAGCAGCACGCCGACGCCAGCACCGCCGCCGTCGCGGTGGACGAGCTGGACGCCCCGGTCTGGGCCGCCGCCACCGAGACCTGGCAGGACGTGCTGCGGATCGGTGCGCAGAACGGTTTCCGCAACGCCCAGGCATCGGTGCTCGCCCCCACCGGCACCATCGGCCTGATGATGGACTGCGACACCACCGGCGTCGAGCCCGACCTGGCGCTGGTCAAGTTCAAGAAGCTGGTCGGCGGCGGCTCGATGCAGATCGTCAACAACACCGTGCCGCGCGCGCTCAAGCGCCTGGGCTACCACGGTGAGGCGATCGAGGCGATCGTCGCCCACATCGCCGAGCACGGCAACGTGCTCGACGCGCCGAGCCTGAAGCCCGAGCACTACGAGGTCTTCGACTGCGCGATGGGCGAGCGGGTCATCTCCGCGATGGGCCACGTGCGGATGATGGCCGCGATCCAGCCGTGGATCTCCGGCGCGATCTCCAAGACCGTCAACATGCCCGAGGTCGCCACCGTCGAGGAGATCGAGGAGATCTACTTCGAGGCGTGGAAGCTCGGCGTCAAGGCGCTCGCCATCTACCGCGACAACTGCAAGGTCGGCCAGCCGCTGTCGGCCAAGGCCAAGACGCCGGCTGCCGTGGAGCCGACCGCGGTCGAGCCGGCCGCCAAGGTCGAGAAGGTCGTCGAGTACCGCCCGGTCCGCAAGCGCCTGCCCAAGGGCCGTCCGGGCATCACCACCTCCTTCACGGTCGGTGGCGCCGAGGGCTACATGACCGCCAACTCCTACCCGGACGACGGCCTCGGCGAGGTCTTCCTGAAGATGTCCAAGCAGGGCTCGACCCTCGCGGGCATGATGGACGCCTTCTCGATCGCCGTCTCGGTCGGCATGCAGTACGGCGTCCCGCTGGAGACCTACGTCTCGAAGTTCACCAACATGCGCTTCGAGCCGGCCGGTCTGACCGACGACCCGGACCTGCGGATGGCGCAGTCGATCGTGGACTACATCTTCCGCCGCCTCGCGCTGGACTTCCTGCCGTTCGAGACCCGCTCGGCGCTGGGTATCCACTCGGTCGAGGAGCGCCAGCGCCACCTGGAGACCGGCTCGTACGAGCCGCTCGAGGAGGACGTGGACGTCGAGGGCCTGGCCCAGTCCGCCCCGCGCGCCGTCGAGCAGCCGGCGCCGGTCGAGGCCCCGAAGCCGGCCATCGCGCAGGCGCACAACTCGACCGAGCTGCTGGAGATCCAGCTCGGCATGAACGCGGACGCGCCGCTCTGCTTCTCCTGCGGCACGAAGATGCGCCGCGCGGGCAGCTGCTACCTCTGCGAGGGCTGCGGCTCCACCAGCGGTTGCAGCTGACGGCCGGGACTGCCGCTGACGTCTTGAGCCGACGGCAGGCTCCACCGCTGACGTCTTGAACCGGCGGCGCCGGTGGGTGACTTCGGTCGCCCACCGGCGCCGCCGGTTTCGCCGTTTCCGGGCGCCGACCCGGCCGCTGTGGTCCGATAGCCGATCACGGCACTCCGATTGCTGGACAGAGTGTCAACTGTCCGTTTGAGCGGCTTATCTGAGTCGATATGATCTGTTGACCGCGTGAACTGATCATGTATGTCCCGGCTTCGGGGGGCCGGCGCGCTGTCGCCTGCCCTGCCGCCGATGCCCGCCGAGGACCAGCACATGACAGCACGACTCCGCCTCTCCGGTAGACCGGCCGTGCTGCTCGCCGCCGTGCTGGCGGTGGCAGCCGCCGCGGGCGCCGTACTGGTCGCCGTAGACCGGGCGCCGGCCGCCGATCGTTCGGTGGTCGCACTCTGGTCCTCGGTGGCCGCCGTGGCCTGGTGCGCCGTGGTGGCCGGGGCGCTCCAGCAGCGCCGCCGGGCCCGGCGACTGGCCGACCGGCTGGCACAGGCACAGACCCGTGGCGAGGCCGCGCTCGCCGCAGTGCTGCGCGCGGAGGCCGGAACGGCCGAGGCGGTGGCCGAGGCCCAGGCGGCCACGGCACGGGCCGCGGCCGCCCACGCCGAGGCGGAGGCGGCCCGGAGCGAGATGCTCGCGGCCCGCTCCGAGGCGGTCGAGGCCAGGTCCGAGGCGGCCGCCGCCCGGGGCGCGGCCGCCGACGAACGGGCCGAGTTGGCCCGGCTGACCGAGCAGGCGATCCCCGAGGTGGTCCGCCGGCTGCGCGCGGGTGCCTCGGTGGACACCGTGCTGGTCGAGCACCGGCAGACCGCGAACGAGGACCTGCTGCGGCTGTTGGCCCGGGAGATCGCGCACGGCGAGCGGCAGCGCGCCGCCGCGCTCGCGGTCTGTGCGACCGCGGCCGGCCGCGTCCAGGCACTGGCCACGAGCATGCACGCCGAGCTGCGCGAGATGCAGCACCGGCACGGCGAGGAGGTGCTCGGCGACCTGCTCCGGCTGGACCACAGCACGGCCCAGGCCGGTCGGCTGGCGGACAGCATCGCGGTGCTCACCGGCGCCCGCAGCGGCCGCCGCTGGTCCCGGCCGATCCCGGTGGAGAGCGTGCTGCGCGGTGCGCTCGGTCGGATCGGCGCGTACCAGCGGGTGCGGCTGCACTCGGCGAGCACCGTCGCGGTCGCGGGCTACGCGGCCGAGGGCGTGATGCACGCGCTGGCCGAGCTGCTGGACAACGCGACCAACTTCTCGGCGCCGCCCGCCGAGGTGCACGTGTACGTCGAGGAGCTGCACTCCGGGCTGGCGATCACGGTGGAGGACGGTGGGCTCGGGCTCTCCGAGGTCTGGCTGCGCCGGGCCGAGCAGGCCGTCTCCGGCGAGCCGCTGGACCTCACCACGCTCTCGGCGGGCACCCGGCTCGGCTTCGCGGTGGTCGGCGCGCTGTCCCGCAAGCACGGGCTGTCGATCTCGTTCCGGCCTTCCTCACGTGGCGGCACCGGGGTGGTGATGCTCGTTCCGGAGCAGCTGATCACCCACCCGACGGCCCGGGAGGCGAACGACCTCGCTGCGACGCCCGCAGCGCCCGCCGCGACCGGCATACCCGCCGCGACCGTCGCGCCTGCCACGGCGCTGCGTGCGCCGGCCGTCACGTCCGTGCCGGCCGGGCCGCCGGTGGCCGCGCCGGTGGCGGCCGCCACCGGGGACGAACTGCCCAAGCGCCGGCGCGGCCAGACCCTGGCGGCCGCCGAGCGGACCGGCCGGTCGGCCGACGCCACTCCGGCCGCTGACCCCGCTGACCTCGCTCCCACCGCTGACCTTGCCGATGACGCCGCCGACGTCGCGGACCGCGCGCGGCCCGCTGATCGGTCCGCTGACCGGGCCGGCACGGTCGGCCGGTTCGGCGCGTTCCGGCAGGCCGTCCGCGGCCCCCGGCCCCTGCACACCGACCCTGCCGATTCTCCTGACCCTGCGAAGGACGACGCTTGATGAGCAGCACCACCGACCGCGACCTCGACTGGCTGCTGGAGAACCTGCTGGCCGACACGCCCGGCTCCCGGCACGCGCTGGTGCTCTCGGCCGACGGACTGAAGCTCCGCCACAGCGCCGGCCTGAACGCCGACCAGGCCGACCAGCTGGCCGCGATCGCCTCCGGCATCCAGAGCCTGGCGCACGGCGCCTCGATCGAGTTCGGCGACGGCACCGGCGGGGTGCGGCAGTCGATGACCGAGTTCCACGGCGGCATCCTGTGCATCGTCGAGGCGGGGCAGGGCGCGCACCTCGCCGTGGTGACCGAGGAGAGCACCGACGTCGGCCTGGTCGGCCACAACATGCACGGCCTGGTGGAGCAGATCGGCGAGTTCCTCAGCGCGCCGCCGCGCGAGGACGATGCCGATCCGGACGACACCCCGACGGCATGACGACGCCGCGGCGGCCCGGTCCGGACGACGGCCCGGACCGGCTGTACACGGTGACCGGTGGGCGCAGCAAAGCGCCTGCGCACGCCTTCGACGTGGTCACGCTGATCGTCTCGGAGCACGAGCCGGTGCCCGGGATGCAGTCGGAGCACGTGCGGATCCTGCGGCTCTGCGAGCGGCCGACCGCGGTGGTGGAGGTGGCGGCCGAGCTGGGGCTGCCGATCAGCATCGTCAAGATCCTGCTCGGCGATCTGCTGGAGGCCGGCCGGATCACGGCGCGCCACCCACGGTTCGTCCCCGCCCGGGCCCAGCTGCCCGACCTCGACACCCTGAAGCAGGTACTGCATGGACTCCAACAGCTGTGAGGTGACCGCCCGGACACCGCTGCGCAGCACGGCGGCGAACGCGCTGAAGATCGTCGTGGTCGGCGGCTTCGGCGCGGGCAAGACCACCCTGGTGGGCTCGGTCAGCGAGATCCGGCCGCTCAACACCGAGGAGCTGATGACCCGGGCGGGCGTCGGGGTCGACGATCCGTCAGCCGTCCGGGAGAAGCGCTCCACCACGGTCGCGTTCGACTTCGGCCGGATCACGCTCTCGGCCGAGAGCGTGCTGTACCTGTTCGGCGCACCCGGGCAGGAGCGGTTCTGGTTCCTCTGGGACCGGCTGTTCAGCGGCGCGCTCGGCGCGGTGGTGCTGGTGGACACCCGGCGGCTGGCCGACTCCTGGTACGCGATCGACCGGTTGGAGCACCACGGCACGCCGTTCATCGTGGCCCGCAACAACTTCGAGCCGCCCAAGCACAGCCTGGCGCAGCTGCGCGAGGCGCTCGATCTGGCGCCCGGGGTCCCGCTGGTGGACTGCGACGCGCGTGACCGGGAGTCGAGCAAGCAGGTGCTGATCGAACTCGTCCGTCACCTGCACGACCTCGCCGAGGCGGCCGGGACACCCCGTGCCGCAGCCGCCCCCGCACCCGCCGTCGTAGGCGCCCCCGCCGCGCACGCCCGTACCGAAGCCGAGAAGGAGAGCGACTCGTGACCGAGCCGGCGACCACCCCACCGCCAGGCTGCCCGGCGCACCGCCAGGCGGCCCCGCTGTACGGCCCGCGCTTCCAGACCGACCCGGCGCAGGTCTACCGGGAGCTGCGGGCCGCCCACGGCCCGGTCGCGCCGGTCGAGTTGGCCGGCGGCGTGCCGGCCTGGCTGGTGATCGGCTATCGCGAACTCCAGCTGGTGACCAGCCAGCCCAAGCTGTTCGGGCGCGACTCCAGCCGGTGGACGGCCTGGACGGAGATCCCACCGGAGTGGCCGCTGCGGCCGATGATGACCCCGGTGCCGTCGATCCTCTACACCGAGGGCGCCGAGCACCAGCGCCGTTCGGCGGCGGTCACCGACGCGCTCTCCGGGGTGGACCCGTACGAGCTGAAGATGTACTGCGAGCACGTCGCCGACCGGCTGATCGACGAGTTCGCCGGCCGCGGCGAGGCCGACCTGGTCACCGACTACGCGCACCGGATGCCGCTGCTGGTGCTCTGCTGGCTGCTCGGCCTCGACTCGCTGCAGGCCCCGGTGCTGATCCGGGCCCTGCTGGACATGATGGACGGCGGCCCGGACGCCCAGCAGGGCTCGCAGACGCTGCTGCGGGTGATGGGGGAGCTGGTGGAGGCCAAGCGGCACAGCCCCGGCGCCGACATCACCTCGCGACTGCTGGTCCACCCGGCCGGGCTGACCGACGACGAGGTGATCCGCGACCTGCGGGTGCTGCTGGCCGCCGGCCACCAGCCGACCGCGTACTGGATCGCCAACGCGCTGCGGCTGATGCTCACCGACGACCGGTTCGCCGCCTCCTTCTCCGGTGGCCGCCGCAGCGTGGGGCAGGCGCTCACCGAGGCGCTCTGGGAGGACACGCCGACGCAGATCTTCGCCGGCCGCTGGCTGACCCGGGACACCCAGCTGGCCGGGCAGCAGCTCGCCGCCGGCGACATGGTGCTGCTCGGCCTGGCCGGGGCGAACGCCGACCCGGCGGTGCGGCAGCCGAACGGCGAGGCGGCCGAGGGCAACCACGCGCACATGAGCTTCTCGCACGGCGAGCACCGCTGTCCGTTCCCCGCCCAGGAGGCGGCCGAGGTGATCGCCGCCACCGCGATCGAGGTGCTGCTGGACCGGCTGCCCGATCTGCGGCTGGCCGTGGCCGAGCACGCCCTGGTCTGGCGGCCGTCGGCCTGGGTGCGCGCCCTGGTGGCGCTGCCGGTCGGCTTCACCCCGTCGACGATCACTACCGGAGGAGCATTCGGATGACCACCACTCTGGCGCTCGACCCGCTCGCCCGTGACACCGCCGCGGAGGGGGCGCTGCTGCGCGCGGCCGGCCCGGTGGCGGCCGTGGAGCTGCCGGGTGGCGTGCGCGCCTGGGCGGTCACTCGGCACGCGGCCGCTCGGGCGCTGTTGACGGACCAGCGGCTGGTCAAGGACGCCCGGCACTGGGCGGCCTACCAGCGCGGCGAGATACCCGCCGACTGGCCGCTGATCGGGCTGGCGGTACCCGGGCCGAGCATGGTCACCACCGACGGCGAGGAGCATCGGCGGCTGCGGGCGCTGGTCGCGCAGGCGTTCACGCCGCGCCGGGTGGAGCTGATGCGGCCGCAGGTGGAGCGGATCACGACCGGGCTGCTGGACGCGCTGGCCGCGGGGGAGCCGGAGGTGGACCTGAAGGCCGCGTTCGCCTTCCCGCTGCCGATGACCGTGATCGGCTCGCTGCTCGGGGTGGACCCTGCGGATCACGAGTACCTGCGTGAGCTGTACGCGCGGTTCTTCAGCAGCGTGCCCGACCCGGCGGGGATCCAGGCGACCATCAAGGCGCTGAACGCGTTCGTCGGGGATCTGGTGCGCCGCCGCCGGGCCGAGCCGGGTGACGACCTGACCAGCGCGCTGCTGGCCGCCGACGTCGAGGGCAGCGAGCTGAGCGACGTCGAGGCGGCGGCCACGCTGCGGGTGATCATCGCGGCCGGCCACGAGACCACCGTCAACCTGATCACCAATGCGGTGCGGGCGCTGCTGGAGCGTCCGGAGCAGCTCGCGCTGGTCCGTTCGGGGGAGGTGGGGTGGTCGGCGGTGGTCGAGGAGTCGCTCCGCTGGACGCCGCCGACCAGCAACTTCCTCTTCCGGTACGCGACCGAGCCGATCGCCGTCGGCGAGGTCGTGGTGCCGACCGGCGATCCGGTGCTGATCTCGTACAACGCGATCGGCCGCGACCCGGCGCAGCACGGGATCACCGCGGAGATCTTCGACGTCACCCGTGACCCGATCCGGCACCTCTCCTTCGGACACGGCCCGCACGTCTGCCCCGGTTCGCCGCTGGCCCGGCTGGAGGCACAGGTCGCGCTGCCCGCGCTCTTCGCGCGCTTCCCGGACCTGGCGCTCGCCGTGCCGGATGCGGAGCTGCGGCCGACCGCCTCGATCGTGATCAACAGCCTTCGGGAGTTGCCGGTGCGGCTGCGCTGAGGCGCTGTTTCGGACCCGGATCAGCGATTCGGGTACGGCGGTTCGGGTTTAGCCGCTGGTGGGCCCCGGTGGGGAGGTCGGTCAGTCCGACTTATCCGGCCGGGGCTTTTCCGGCTTCCGCTCGGGGTAGGGATCAACGGACCGTGGAAGGGTGGGCGGAAGGCGAGATTGCCACTGACAAAAGCCGAACGTATCCCTTGGCTCCGGTTGGCGGGTGCGTTAACGTCTTCAAAATCAGTAGCCACGCAGCCCGTTTTCGATCTCCGGTTCAGCGCAGCGCCATGTCGTTCGTCCCAGGCCGCAGGAGAACGTGTTGAACGTGTTGAACGTTGTGAACGCCGCCGGAGGCCGCCGCCGCCGGAATCGTCTGCTGATCATTCCGGCTGTCCTCGGGCTGGCTCTCACCGCTGCCTGTTCCAACGGCTCGGGTAGTGGCGGCAGTGGCGGCAGTGGTGGCGGCAGCGCCGCGATGCCGACGCTGACCGGTAACTGCGCCAAGTACCAGCCATATGCCGGCCACGCCGGTACGACGGTCACGATGTTCGCGTCCATCCTCAGCCCTGAGTCGGACTCGCTGGAGAAGTCCTGGGCCGAGTTCAGCTCTTGCACCGGAATCAAGATCTCGTACGAAGGCTCGAACGATTTCGAGTCGCAGCTGCCGGTTCGCGTCAGCGGCGGCAATGCCCCCGACTTCGCGATCATCCCGCAGCCGGGTCTGCTGGCGCAGATGGTGAAGACCGGAAAGGTCGTCAAGCCGCCGGCGCAGACGGTCGAGAACGAGAACAAGTGGAATCCGGTCTGGAAGTCATACGGATCCGTCAACGGGACGTTCTATGCCGCGCCGATGAGCGCGAACATGAAGTCGCTGGTCTGGTACTCGCCGAAGGCGTTCCAGCAGGCCGGGTACGCCGTGCCGACGACCTGGAACGACCTGATGGCGCTCAGCGACAAGATCGCCAAGGCGGGCACCAACGGCAGCAAGCCCTGGTGCGGCGGCATCGCATCGGGCACCGCGACCGGCTGGCCGGCCACCGACTGGCTGGAGGAGGTCGTGCTGGGCGGTCAGGGCGGTGACGTCTACGACCAGTGGGTGAGCCACCAGATCAAGTTCAGCGACCCGCAGATCATCAACGCGATGCACACCGTGGCCGGCTGGATGCAGAACCCCGCCTGGGTCAACGGCGGTATCGGTGACGTCAAGTCGATCGCCACCACCACCTTCCAGGACGCCGGCGCACCGATCCTGACCGGCAAGTGCTGGATGCTGCAACAGGCTTCGTTCTACGAGGCGCAGTGGCCGAAGGGCACCAAGGTGGCCCCGGACGGCGACATCTTCGCCTTCCAGCTGCCGGCGGTGAACCCCGCGGTCGCCGAACCGGTCGAGGGGGGTGGCGAGTTCCTGGCCGCCTTCTCCAGCCGGCCCGAGGTGCAGGCGGTGCAGAACTACCTGTCCACCGCGGACTGGGCCAGCAGCCGGGTGAAGGTCGCGCCGGGCTGGGTCTCGGCCAACCAGGGGGTTGACCAGAGTCTCTACACCGACCCGATCGACCAGCTGTCGGCCAAGGCGCTGACCAGCCCGACCGCGACCTTCCGCTTCGACGCCTCGGACATGATGCCGGCCGCGGTGGGGTCGGGGCAGGAGTGGAAGTCGTTCACCGCCTGGTTCGCGGAGGGGCAGTCGATCCAGCAGGTGGCCAAGGACATCGACGCCGCCTGGCCGCAGTAGGCCCGGGGCCCATCCGGTCACCGCACTGCTCTCCCTTGGCCCTTGCTCCCGACTTTCGGCTCCCCGCTCTCTGCCCTCAGGAAGGACGCTGCCCGCATGTCCGTCATGGGCGCCCAACTCGCCGGCTCCGAGTGGAGTGATGCCGCGGTCAAGCTCGGCAACAGCTTCGGCGCGATCGCCGGCTTCCTGGGCATTCTGCTGGTGGTCTTCTTCGCGGCGGGCCGGGCGAACGGCCGCTTCGGCCGTCCGCTGGCCATCACGGTCTTCCTCGGACCGGCGGTGCTGCTGCTTCTGGTGGGGCTGGTGGTGCCGCTGGTCCGGACGGTCTACCTGAGCTTCCGCAGTGACGACAGCAGCCGGTTCCTCGGCGGCAAGAACTACGGCTGGGCGTTCACCACAGACTCGATCCACCAGGTGCTGCTCAACACGCTGCTCTGGCTGGTGATCGCCCCGTTGGCGGCCACCGGCCTGGGCCTGGTGCTCGCGCTGCTGGTCGACCGGATGAAGTGGCAGGCGCTCTACAAGTCGCTGATCTTCATGCCGATGGCGATCTCGCTGGTCGGCGCGAGCATCATCTGGCAGTTCGTCTACGAGGCCCGTGATCCGTCGCAGCGGCAGATCGGCCTGCTCAGCCAACTGGCGCTCTGGCTCGGCTGGAAGCACCCACCGAACTGGATCCTCTCGCACCCGCTGAACAACTTCCTGCTGATGGCGGTGATGGTCTGGGTGCAGACCGGGTTCGCCCTGGTGGTGCTCTCCGCGGCGATCAAGGCGATCCCGGACGAGGTGACCGAGGCGGCCCGGCTGGACGGCGCGCGCGGCCTGCGGCTCTTCTGGTACGTCACGGTCCCGATGATCCGCACCACGCTGGTGGTGGTGCTCACCACCGTCATGATCGTCACGCTGAAGGCCTTCGACATCGTGCGCACCATGACCGGGGGGAACTTCGGTACCCAGGTGCTGGCCAACGAGATGTACTCGCAGTCCTTTGTGCAGTTCAACGTCGGCCGGGGGAGCGCGCTCGCGGTGATCCTCTTCCTCGCGGTGCTCCCGCTGGTCGGCTACAACATCGTCCAGCTGCGCAGGGAGCGAGCCACCCGATGAGCCGTCAGATCGCCGACCAACCGCAACAGCCGGACCCCGCCCGGCCCGAACCTGGCCAGCCCGGCCCTGGCCGGGCCGTCTCCAGGGGGCCTTCGGACGGTCGGCCTCCACTGCCTGCGGCGAAAGCGGTGCGGCGGTCGTTCAGCGGCCCGCTCGGCTCGCTCTTCGTCATCGTGGTCACCGTGCTCTGGACGATCCCCACGTTCGGCCTGCTGGCCACCTCGCTGCGCCCCAAGGAGGATGTGGCGACCAGCGGTTGGTGGAACGTCTTCGCCCACCCCGATCTGATCCTCTCCAACTACCACACGGTGCTCTTCGAGGGCGGCTTCGGCGTCAGCGGGGGGCTGATGCCCTACCTGGTCAACTCGCTGGCGATCAGCATCCCGGCCACGCTCTTCCCGCTGGTGCTCGCGGCGATGGCCGCGTACGCGCTCGCCTGGGTGCCGTTCCGGGGCAGCGACACGCTCTTCTTCCTGATCTTCGCGCTGCAGGTGGTGCCGCTGCAGATGGCACTGATCCCGCTGCTCCAGCTCTTCTCCGGTGGTGCGCACCTCGGCGGGCTGACGATCATCCCGCAGTTCCACCTCAGCGGTACGTACGCCCCCGTCTGGCTCGCGCACACCATGTTCGCGCTGCCACTGGCCACCTTCCTGCTGCACAACTTCATCTCCCAGCTGCCGCGGGACCTGATGGAGGCGGCGGTGGTGGACGGCGCGTCGCACTTCAAGATCTTCCGGTCCATCGTGCTGCCGCTGTGCGCGCCGGCTCTCGCCTCGTTCGCGATCTTCCAGTTCCTCTGGGTCTGGAACGACCTGCTGGTGGCGCTGACCTTCGCCGGTGGCACTCCGGAGGTCGCGCCGATGACGGTCCGGCTGGCCCAGCTCTCCGGCTCGTTCGGTGGCCGCTGGGAGCTGCTCACGGCGGGGGCGTTCCTGTCGATCATCATTCCGCTGCTGGTCTTCTTCGGGCTTCAGCGGTACTTCGTGCGCGGGCTGCTGGCGGGGTCGGTCAAGGGCTGAGCGGGGGTTCGGGCAAGGCCGGGCGCCGCCGTAAGGTGGGAGGCGCGGCCGGCGGGAGGCGAGGCGTCCGTGATTCCTCCTCCTGCCGCCCCTCTGCCGTCCCTCGCTCTTCACCAAGGAACTCCGCGCATGCCGTACCAGCCGCCGACCCACAGCGTCGAGCGCTCACTGCGCCGGGCGGGGGCCACCCTCGTCGTCGGCCTCGACGAGGTCGGCCGCGGCGCCTGGGCCGGCCCGGTGACCGTGGGGGCCGCGGTGACCGGCCTGCGCCGAGCGCCGGAGGGGCTGACCGACTCCAAGCTGCTCACCCCGCGCCGCCGGACCGAGCTGGCGCCGGTGCTGGCCGACTGGGTGACCGCCTACGCGCTCGGCGAGGCGTCCGCGCTGGAGTGCGACGAGCTCGGCATGACGGCGGCGCTCCGGCTCGCGGCGATCCGTGCGTTGGAGGCGCTGCCGGTTCAGCCGGACGCCGTGATCCTGGACGGCAAGCACGACTACCTGGGCGGTCCGTGGCGGGTCCGCACGGTGATCAAGGGAGACCAGAGCTGCATCTGCGTCTCCGCCGCCTCGGTACTCGCCAAGGTCCACCGCGACGGTCAGATGGCCGAGTTGGCACCGGACTACCCTGCCTTCGGTTTCGAGGACAACGCGGGCTACCCGTCGCCGGTCCACCGCGCGGCGCTGGAGGAGTTCGGACCGACCGAGCACCACCGGCTCTCCTGGTCGTATCTCGATGCGCTACCGAAATGGAGTCATCTGAAGCGCTCGCGCACATCCGCAGATGTTGCGGACAGCGGCGAACAGCTCACGCTCGGCTTCTGAAAGGTCTCCCGACGGTGTCTCGGCGCGTTTTTCCGGGGCGTAGTCGAGGCATCCGGCGGGGTGTCTGTCCGGATTCCTGACGGATCATCACAAGTGCTCCTCGGGAGCACGTTCCGCTGATCGGGTCGGTGTCGTGATGCCCAACAGGTGGGGCGCCCGTGCGCACCCGACCGGCATTTGATAGATATCCGGGTATGCCTGTCATCCCCGAGGAGCCGGAGATTCACGAAAGCATCCCGGGCCCCGGCGTTCCCTTCCCCCGCGAGTCGGACGCACAAGCCCTCAGCACGCCTGCCATGCGCAGCGCGTCCCCTGTCAGCCCCACCACTCACACCTCCACCGAGGCCGCTGCCCGGACTGCCGTTCAGGCTGCCGTGCAGACGGCTGTCCGGCCGGGTGGCCCGGCGCGTCCCGCAGCGCCGTCCGCCGCGGTTCCCGGCCCCCGGCCCGGGCCGCCGCGTCCGGCCGCGCCGCGTCCCGGTCCGCGACCGACCCAGATCCCCAAGCCCGGCCCGCGGCCCGCGCCCGTCGGACCGACGATCCAGTTGGTGTCGGCCGAGCCCGGCACGGCGCTGGAGCGTGCCGACGAGACGGTGGACCAGCTGCTCGAGTCGGGGCGCAACCCCGGCGATGTCCTGGTGCTGACCACCGGCGAGCCCCACCCGTGGCAGCAGCACGAGCTGTCCTTCGGTGCGGAGCGCTACTGGGCGCAACTCGCCGAGGGGACCGATGTCTTCTACGCCGACCTGGCGCTGACCCGCCCGGCCCGCCGCGACGTCGTCGTCCTGGTGCTCGACGCCGCCATGGCCGACCGTGCCGGACAGGCTCTCGAGCAGGCACTCACCCGCGCGGTGTCGCTGCTCGTGGTCTGCGGCTCCACCGCTCAGCTGGCCGACCCCGCTGTCACCCGGGTCGCCAACGGGCAGCCGGTACACGCCTGACACCGAGCCGGCAGCCGCCCCCACGGCTGCTGACCTCACGCCGCCCCGCCCCGGTCGCCCTGGCGACCGGGTGCTCGGGTTTTCGGGCCACCGGCCGTTCCCTGCCCACCGGCCGTTCCCTGCCCACCGGCCGTTCCCTGCCCACCGGCCGTTCCCTGCCCACCGGCCGTTCCCTGCCCACCGGCCGTTCCCTGCTCGCCTGCTCGCCTGCCGCCGGTTCTCCTGGTCGGCTCGGCCTCCGAGCGTGTGCGTCAGCGGGCGGCTTGGCGTGCCTGCACGGGGCTCGCGGTCGTCGCGAGCCACGGTCGGACCGGATGGGTGAGCTCGGCGACCCCCGGCCCACCCGCGGCCGCACGGGGCGGGAGCTCGGACACGGTGTGCACCGGCCGGTCGGTCCAGGAAGCCGCGTGCGGTGTTCTGCCGGAGCGACCCTCGCCGAGAACCTGCCAGCCGACCGGGGTCAGCGCGACGTACGCGCCGCAGCGCAGCCCGTGCAGCGCGCTGGCGTCGCGCAGCGCCCACATCCAGGACCCGTCCTGCGGAGTCCAGCCCGCAGCGCCGTCGCGACAGCGCAGCAGTACGGCGGTTCGGCGTGGCGAGGCCAGCCGCAGGTCGTGCGGCATGACTCGGCGCAGTTGGTCGAGCAGGGCGTTGCGATGGTGCCAGCCGTCCGTGACGTGCGGTCGCGGCGCGAAGGAGGCGGAGGCGACCACGCGGTGGTCGATGTCCACTACCGCGATCACACTCGTGCCCGGCGGCGGCAGATGCCGTTGGTGCAACTCGGTGATCAGGTCGCGCGGGTCGCGCAGCAGCGGTACGCCGGCGCTCGACCAGCTCTCCAGATCGATGCTCCGACCTGTGACGGAGGAAAGCTGACCGCGGTCTGCACCGTGGATCATGGTCCTCCTTCCCCGGCCCGCCGAACATGCGGGCACGTGTGTACGCCGAAAGCCGGGTCCTGCGGACCGATGCCTGGGTACGCTGCAATTCTCACGTCAGATGGCTGGGGCGGCAACGATGAAAGGAGAAACAACGCCCGAAAGCTTGGGATCTGCCGGATATATTCCCCGGATGGCCGAGACTGCGGTGCAGACTCCTTCAGGTGCGGGTGACCCGATTTCGCCTCACCTCCACACTTTGTTCTCCTCCGTCCTCTCCTGTCCTCCTCAGTCCGTACGGGCCTCGGCGATCACGCCTGGAGCGCCAGCACCAGGGGGAGCACAGCTTCCGCGCCGGCCGTGCGCAACAGCCTCGCGGCCACGGTGACCGTCCAGCCGCTGTCGACCAGATCGTCCACCAGGAGCACCGGTCCAGGGCTGGCACTCAACGCGGCCACCAGCTCGGGCGGTAGCACCAGCGACCCGGCGAGCGAGTGCAGTCGCTGGGCGCTGTTGCTCCGCGCGCCGTACGGCGGCTGACCGCCCGCGTACTCGATCCGGCCGAGCAACGGCAGCCGACCGATCTCCGCGATCCTCGCCCCCAGACTCCCGACCAGCTGGGGCCGCGAGGCCGATGTCATGGTGACGACCCCGACCGGTCGGCCGGTTTCCGGGCTGCTCCCCGCCCAGCCGCCGGCGCCGCGTGCCCAGTCGGAGAGCACGCTGACCAGCGCATCCAGCACGTCCCCCGGCACGGCGGCGTCAGGCGCGCCTTCGGCCAGCATGGTGCGCAGTCGCCCACCCCATCCGATGTCGGAGAGCCGCCCCAGCGCCCGGCCCGACTGCGCCTGCTCGCCGGCCGGGATCTTGCCCTTCAGTGGCACCCCGAGGGCTTCCATGCCGGTGGGCCAGAGTCGGCGCGGTTCGAAGCTGACACCAGGGCGGCCGAGCGCCGCGCGGGCGGCGTCCAGCGCCTCCGCCGAGACCTCTGCGCTGTGCCGGGGGCCGGCGCAGATGTCACAGCGCCCGCATGCGGCTGCCTCCTCGTCGTCCAGCTGGCGGCGAAGGTACTCCATCCGGCACTGCGCACCGGTGGCGTACTCGCGCATGGCCTGCTGTTCGTCGGTCCTGGCCTGGGCGACCTTGGCGTAGCGCGCGGCGTCGTAGGCCCAGTTCTCACCGGTGGCGAGCCAACCGCCGCGCACCCGACGGACGGCGCCGTCCACATCGAGGACCTTGAGCATGATCTCCAGCCTGGCCCGACGCAGGTCCACCCGGGTCTCCAGCGCGGCGGTGGAGAGCGGTCGGCCGGCCTCGGCCAGGGCGTCCAGGGTGCGGCGGACCTGCTCCTCGGGCGGGAACCCGAGGGAGGCGAAGTAGCGCCAGATCGCTTCGTCCTCCCGGCCGGGCAGCAACAGCACCTCTGCCCGGTCCACCCCACGGCCGGCTCGGCCGACCTGCTGGTAGTACGCGATCGGCGAGCCCGGCGAGCCGAGGTGAACGACGAAGCCGAGGTCGGGCTTGTCGAACCCCATGCCGAGGGCCGAGGTGGCGACCAGTGCCTTGACCCGGTTCGCCAGCAGATCGGCCTCGGCGGTGCGGCGCTCGGCGTCCTCGGTGCGTCCTGAGTACGAGGCGACCGCGAAGCCGCGCCCGCGCAGGAAGTCGGTGACCTCCTCGGCAGCGGCCACCGTCAGCGTGTAGACGATGCCCGAGCCCGGCAGCTCGTTCAGGTGGTCGGCGAGCCAGCCGAGTCGGTGGGCCGGATCGGGGAGCTGGAGGACGGCCAGGCTGAGGCTCTCCCGGTCGAGCGGGCCGCGCAGGACCAGCGCGCGCTCGTCGGAGCCCCCGGTGCCGAGCTGTTCTGCGACGTCCGCGGTTACCCGTGCGTTGGCGGTGGCGGTGGTCGCCAGCACGGGGACACCGGGGGAGAGGTCGGCGAGCATGGTGCGCAGCCGGCGGTAGTCGGGGCGGAAGTCGTGGCCCCAGTCGGAGATGCAGTGCGCCTCGTCGACCACCAGCAGGCCGGTGGAGGCCGCGAGCTTGGGCAGCACCTGGTCGCGGAAGTCGGGATTGTTCAGTCGCTCCGGGCTGACCAGCAGGATGTCCACCGTCCCGGCGGCGACCTCGGCCTGGATCTCCTCCCACTCCTGCGGGTTGGCGGAGTTGATCGTGCGGGCCTGGATCCCGGCCTTCGCGGCGGAGTCCACCTGGTTGCGCATCAGCGCGAGCAGCGGCGAGACGATCACCGTCGGCCCGGCACCGCCGGACCTCAGCAGCGCGGTGGCGATGAAGTAGACGGCGGACTTGCCCCAGCCGGTGCGCTGGACGACGAGGGCCCGGCGGTGATCGACGACCAGCGCCTCGATGGCCAGCCACTGGTCCTCGCGCAGCCGGGCGCTCGGGCCGGCGAGCTCCCGCAGTACGGCTTCGGCGCGGGCACGTACCGCTGCACGGTCGGCGGTGCTGTGAGCGGAGCCGGTGCCGTCGTGGCCGGAACCGGAGACTGCGGCGGGAGCGGGCGTTGGCTGGTTCATGGCCCCTATGTAACCCTGCGAGGCCGACACCGGGCGAACCTGCTTCCCGTCCTGTGGACAACTCGGCTTCCGGTAGCGCCAGTTCACCCGTTCGGGCGCACCGTGTTATCCACAGGTGCGGGGTTATCCACAGGCGCAGAGAATTTTCGCCCGCAGGGTCGGAACAGGCCGCACGCTTCGGCCATGACTCACGACGACTTCAGCAGCTCGCCCTTCTCGTCCCGCAGCCGGTTCCCCCAGGAGCCGCGGCTGCGGATGCGAGGCCCCGCCGACATGGCGGCCATGCTCCCCTACCTGCTGGGCTTCTATCCGGACGACAGCATCGTGGCGGTCGGCCTGCACGGTCCGGCCGGTCGGCAGGGCGGCGTCATCCGCCTCGACATTCCGGAGGATCCGCGCCTGTGGCCGCTCATCGCGGCGGAGACCGCGCGGTTGATGGTCGAGCTCTCCGAGCAGCGGGACCAGCGTCCGGAGGCGATCCTGCTCTACCTGTGCCGGGATCCCGAGCCCGGTGCGCCCCCGGCGCTGGCCGGCCTGCGCCCGCTGGCCGGCCAGCTGCTCCAGGCCTTCCGAGAGCTGGGCCTGCCGGTGAAGGAGTCGCTCTGCGTCTCCGACGGCAGCTGGTGGTCGTTCCTGTGCTCCGATCCCGGCTGCTGCACCCCTGACGGCACGCCGGTGCGGGCGGAGCGCGATCCGCGTGCCGTGGTGGCTGCCGCGACCTTCGCCGGCCTCGCGCCGCGCGGCAGCCGGAAGGCCATCGCGGCCGCGCTGATGCCGGTGGACGGGCCCGTCGCCGACAGCCAGCGGAAGGCTCTGCGCCGCCGGCAGGCCCAGCTGGCCAAGGACTTCGCCGGGCCCGGCGGTCCCGACCGAATGCGTGAGGAGACGGACCGGTTGATCGCCGAGGCGATGGCCGAGTCCGCCGTCGCGGTACCCGAACTGGACGAGGACCGTTGCGCCCGGCTGATTCTCGGCCTGCAGGATCGGGTCAGCCGGGACCGCGCCGCGGAGTACGCCGAACCGGACGAACTGGCCGCCGCCGAGCGCCTCTGGCGTTACCTGGCGCGCCGCTGCGTCGCGCCCTTCGAAGAACACGCGAAGGCGCCGCTCACCCTCCTCGGGTGGACGTCCTGGCTGGCCGGTGACACCGCGATCACCCGGATCGTGCTGGCCAAGGTGTTCGACCTCGATCCGGGCTACACGCTGGCCGAGCTGCTCCACGAGTCGGTCAACGCCGGCTTGGAACCGGACGTCCTGCTCGCTGCGGTCCGTGCTGAGCGTGCCCGGCGGCGCGCCGGAGCCCGTCGGTCGCCGACAAGGGGGCCGAAGCCGGGGCCGGGGCCGAGGCCGGACGATGCGCCCGGCCCTGACGGCCCGCCGCCGGGCGCTCCCGGTGAGCCCTCGGGCCGTGATGCCCGACGGCCCCGGACCGAGCCGGAGCCCGGGAAGCCGGGCGAGCCGACCGCTGGCCGGGCACGAAAGTCGAGCTCGGCCCGGAGCGGCAGGCGCCGTCGCCCGCGCCCCGAGGCCGGCGTCGCCTCCGGTGCGCCGGCGGATCCGCCGAGCCCGGGAACCCCGCGCCCGTTTCCCCGCCAGCGCCGCCGGGGCGAGCCGGGCCCGGCACCGTTCCAGCCCGGCCCGCAGCTCCCGTCCGACCCCGACGCTTCCCCGTCCGCCGCACCGCCTTCCGACGGGCCGGCCGCGTCGTGCGAGTCCACCGCACCCGGCCGCTTCGCGCGGCTCGCCCAGCGCGGTCGTCGCCGGGGTGGTCACCGCACCCGTACGCCAACGATCGGAGCCTGACATGACGGCGTCCCGCAGCATCGCTCGGCCGATCCGAAGTCCGTCACCGAGGCACCTTGCGGCGCAGGCCTGCTTCCGGGGCTGGATCCGCCGGATGCTGCGCAGCGGCTCGCGGGGGCGCCACCGGAGGCGGCGCCACCGGGGCGCCCGGCACCGGGCGCCCCGCCGCTGGGGCCGTGGGCGGCTGCTACAGCTGGCCGCGGACCATCCGGATCAGCCGGTCCAGGACCTGCCCGCCGCTGGCCCGCAAGCCGTCGTGCTCCCACTCGTTGGTCACCCAGGTCCGGATCCCCGGCACGGCGGCGGCCGTCGCCAGCGAGTCGGCCGTGTCGACGTACATGTCGTCGTGGTAGATGGCCGCCGCCACCGGAACCTGGTTGGCCGCCAGCACCTCGGGTGTGTACAGGTCGGGCCACTCGGTCCGCTGGGCCAGCAGCTCGGCGGTCTCGCGCAGCGGGCGCAGCGCCGGGTCGGTCTCGAACATCCAGGAGTAGATCATCTCCCCGGTGAAGCGCACCGGTGCGCCGTCCTCCAGCGACCGTGCCGCGTCGAACTCGGGGAACTCCTTGCGCACCTGCTCGGCGGCCCAGCCGGTCGGGCCCGGATCGACCGAGCGCTGTCCGTAGATCGACTCGTGCAGCACGGCGTAGAGCGGACCGTCCGAGAAGGAGAGCCGCGACTGCGCACCGGCCAGGAAGGTGTCGGACAGTTCGAGCCCTGCACTGCCACGGACCCAAGCGTCTTCCAGCAGGTAGTGCAGGGCGTCCGAGCCCGTCCCGGAACCGAGCATCAGGCCGAGGGACTGGAACGCCTCCACGGTCAGGAGGCCGCCGTCGGGCAGTCGGGCGGGCGCCGCGGCGAGGTGCTCGACGATCCGGCGAACCGCCTCGACGTCCTGCGGGTAGCGGGCGTAGTGCGCTGCGTTCTTGCGGATCACTCGCGGGTACGCAGCGCGGTACACGTCCGCCGCGCTGCTCCGCAGACCGGACAGACCACCGGTCACCAGGGCTTCGCGCAGGCCCTCGGGCGCCAGCGAGAGGTAGGTCAGTGTGCAGAAGCCGCCGAAGCTCTGGCCGAGCAGGCTCCACTTCTGATCGCCGATCAGTTGGCGCCTGATCAGCTCGGCATCACGGACGATCGAGTCTGCCCGGAAGCAGGTGAGGTACTCGGCCTGCTCGGTCGCCCCGCCACGCAGTGGCAGCGTCTGACGCGTGGCCGGGGTGGACCGGCCGGTGCCACGCTGGTCCAGCAGCAGGACCCGGTAGTCGTCCAGCGCGCGGTCGAGCCAGCTGTCCCGTCCCAGCGGCCGGCCTGCCCGTCCCCCGGGTCCGCCCTGCAGGAACAGCAGCCAGGGCAGGTCGTCCCGCTCCTTGCCCGCCGCGACCACCTCACGGCCGTAGACCTCGATCTGCTCGCCCTGCGGCGCCGAGTGGTCCAGCGGAACCTGGAAGAGGTGATCGGTCAGGACGACCCCGGGCTGTCGGTTCACGACGGACATGAGACTCCTCGGTCTGTGCTCGGTGCGACGGGTGGTCGCCTTCTGCCGTACGTGCCGGCGCCGCACCGTGCCATCAGGGTTGGCCGCAGGTGTGGGTCGGCGTCGACCGGTGGCCCTTCCGGTACGGTCGGCGCCACTCGGGCACCGTATCCTGGCGCCGCGCGGGTGGCACCGGTGCCGCCTGTCAGCAGGGGGCGAGCACGCTCTGGCGGCAGCCCGGCCGGCACATCGAGCCCGGCGCTGCCGACGGTCACGCGTCGCGCCGCCTCGCCCTCCGGACCGATCCGTCGAGCGCCCGGGCGTGACCTGGGTGCCGTGCACCGCGTTCACACTGGGCGGCGCCATCGGGGCCGCCGTGGGCGGTGCCGCTCTTGGCGGAATTACGGCTCGGCGCAGCCGCGCCTGGCCTACCGTGATCCCGGTGCTCCACCGGGAGACACCCGGCCGAGCCCGGATGTGAGAGACGATCCACGGCAGCCGTGGCCTTCGGGCCCGCCCTGCCGGCCGACAGGAGGAGACCCGGTGACGGCCCCCAGGCCAGCACAGACCGCGATGCCGCTTGAGACGGTCGCCGGTTCTCGGCCCGCCGTGCCTGCCAGGCCCGAGCCCGGGCCTGCCGGCTCCACCCGCCAGGCGGCCCAGGCCCGCCGGGGCCCGGTGGCCGCCCATGGCGACGTGCTCTGCGTCAACGCTCCGGCCATGGCGGCGTCCGGAGCCGACGGGCAGTTGCGGGGCGACGGGTTGCACGGGTTCTTCCGTTCCGGCATCCGGGTCCTGAGTCGGATGGAGATCAGGCTGGGCGGGGTCGAACCGCTCGCCCTGCAGGGCGACCTGACCTCGGCTGCGCAGGCTCGCTTCCTGGCTGCGCTGCGCGTCCCCGGCGAAATGGACCCCGACCCGGCGCTGACCGTGGAGCGGATTCGGCACGCTGACGGGGCGGAGACCGTCACGGTGCGCAACGCCGGGAGCCGCCCGGCCCGCCTCCCGCTCGAAATCGCGCTCGGCACCGATCTGGGCAGCCTCGCCGAGATCGGTGCCGGCCGGCGCTCGCCGGACATCCCGGGTCAGGTCCAGTCGGCCGGCCTGCGCTGGATCGGGCAAGGCCACAGCGCGACGGTCTCCGCCCGCCCGTCACCGCACGCCGTGCTGGCCGGCGCCGGCGTGCTCCGCTGGGACTTGGAGGTGCAGCCCGGAGCCCGCTGGTCGGTGGAGCTCCGGGTGGAGCTGGAGCCCGCGGCCTCGGCCCAGGCTCGCCCGCCGATCGGGCGGGGCGCTGGAGTGCCGGCCCCGTGGGCCGACCTGAGGATCCGCTGCGACGACCCCCGGGCCGAGCTGCTCGTCTCGCGCTCGCTGGACGCCCTGAGCGGCCTGCTGCTGGCCGACTCCGACCGGCCTGCCGATCTCTACACCGCGTCAGGAGCACCCTGGCGGTTCGGCCTGGCGCCGGCCGACGCGCTGTGGGCGGCGCGGCTCACCCTGCCGCTCGGGGTCAAAGTCGCGGCCGGCACGCTGCGTGCCCTGGCACGCCGTCAGCAGACGACCGCTGTTGCGGGCGGTCGGGGGGAGGGGATCATTCCGGGCCCGCTGCGCCATGGCGGACCCGAACTTCCCCCCTCGTGCACGGCGACCGAGGCCACTCTGCTCTTCGTCACCGTGTTGGCAGAGGCGTGGCGTTGGGGTCTGCCCCGGCAGGAGGTGCTGGAGCTGCTGCCGGCCGCCGAACGCGCGCTCGGCGTCCTGCGGACGGCCGCCGAACTCGGCGGAGTGGACGGTTTCGTCACCGATTTCAGCCGCATCGCTGAGGACCGCCCGGGCCAGCCCGCCGCAGCCCGCAGCGAGGTCCAGGCTCAGGCACACCGAGCCGCCCTGCACGGGGCTGAGCTGCTGGAGGCGTTCGGCCGCCCGGGAGCGACGTATTGGCGGGACTGGGCGGCCGGCCTGCGCACCCGGTTCCGTGAACGGTTCTGGGTGGACGACCTCTCGGGGGGTCGGCCGGCCGCCGCACTGACCGCTGACGAGCGAGCACTGCCCGCCGTCACAGGCTCCTTCGTCCACCTGCTCGACCTCGGTCTGGGCGCGGAGGGCGCTGCGCTGCCCGGCCTGCTCGACCGGGAGCAGACCAGGCTGCTGGCCCAGCGGCTGGCCGCCCCGGAACTGGACTGCGGCTGGGGGCTTCGAACCCTGAGCGCGAAGTCGGCCCGCTTCAACCCACTGGGCCACCGCAGCGGGGCAGTCCGTGTGCAGGAGACGGCGATGGCGGTCTCGGGACTCGCCGAGGCGGGCTTCGAGCGCGAAGCCGGCGATTTGCTGGAGGGGCTGCTGGCCGCGTCCGCCCACTTCGCCGGCCGGCTTCCGGAGATGTACGCGGGCGAGCAGCGCCTGCCGGACTGCCCGCCGGTGCCGCACCCGGCCGCCTGTCGGCCGGCCGCCGGCTCCGCGGCCGGTGCCGCACACGCCGTCCTCGCACTGGCCGGGGTGCGGCCGGACGTTCCGGCTCGACGCGTGGTGGTGCGCCCCGCCAGCACGGCACCACTCGGTGAGCTCGAACTCGCCGGGCTGCGGGTGGCCGGCGAGCCGTTCTCGGTCCGGGTCAGCCGGATCGGGGTGGCCGTGGTGGAGGAGGCGTCCTCGGATCTGCAGTTGGGTGCGCGCTGAAGCCGCCCGAGGCGTCCGGGTCTGTGGGGAAAGCCGCAGGTCCAACCGTTCCTCGCTCGTCTCCGGGCCGCTTCAACCCGACCTCGTGTTTATCGTCAGAAGGACGACTATGATCGGCGTCATGTCGCGCTATGACCCGTCGGCCTTTCCCCCGTTCGCAGTCACGGTCGACCTGGTGTTGCTGACGGTCAGGGAGCACGAGCTCTGCGCGCTGCTGGTCCGCCGGGGCGAACCGCCCTTCCAGGGCTACTGGGCACTGCCCGGCGGCTTTGTGCGCCCGGACGAGGGGCTCGGCGAGGCGGCCTCCCGGGAGCTGGCCGAGGAGACCGGCCTCCGTGCCCACTCATCCTCCGGCCAGGCCACGGCCGGTGCCCACCTGGAGCAACTCGCCACCTACGGCCACCCGCAGCGCGACCCGCGGATGCGTGTGGTCAGCGTGGCTCACCTGGCTCTCGCGCCGGACCTGCCCTCACCCAAGCCCGGTGGCGACGCCCGTGGAGCTCGCTGGGCGCCGGTTGCCGAACTCCTCGGACCGGGAGCGGCCGACCACGAGCCACTCGCCTTCGACCACGCGCTGATTCTCGCGGACGGAGTCGAGCGCGCCCGATCCAAGATCGAGTACTCCGCGCTGGCCACCGCCTTCTGCCCCGAGGAGTTCACGGTCGGTGAGCTCCGCCGGGTCTACGAGGCGGTCTGGGGCGTCGTGCTCGACCCGCGCAACTTCCACCGCAAGGTCACCGGCACACCGGGTTTCCTGGTCCCGTCCGGTGGCACGACCACCCGTCAGGGCGGTCGCCCGGCGCAGCTCTTCAAGGCCGGTGGGGCTACGGTCCTGAACCCGCCGATGCTGCGTCCGGAGTCCTGACGGTCGTCCGCGGAACTCGCCTGGCACTGCTCCCGGCGAGGGTCGGAACGATACTGCTCGCGCACGTTACTGACGCTGCCTCAGCAGCTGTCCCCTGATCGAGTGAGCCGGGCCGCCGCAGCGTCCGCGCCGCCCGGAATCTCCCACGGCTCGTCCTAGGGTGCTGAAACCGGAGCGGCCGCGCCGCGCCGCCAGGGCAACCGAGCGCGTGGGAGCAGCCAGTGACGATCCAGGCCAACGGACTCACCAAGGTCTATCGCCGCGCCCGGCGTCCGGCCCTGCTCGATCTCGGCTTCGATGCCGGAGCAGGATCGGTCACCGCCCTGCTCGGGCCGCCCGGCGCGGGGAAGACGACCGCGCTTCGGCTGATGCTGGGCCTGGAGCACGGCAAGGGCATCACCTTGTTCAACGGTCGGACGTACCGCAAGCTGCGCCGCCCCGAGCGCGAGGTCGGGGCGCTGCTGCCGACCGCGTACCAGGCGGCCGGCCACCCGGGGCGCACCGCTCGCGCGCATCTGCGGATGCTGGCTGCCGCAGTCGGGGCGCCGCAGCGCCGTGCGGACGAGTTGCTCGAGCAGACCCGGTTGGCCTCGGTCGCCGAGCACCGGCTGCGGGCGTTCTCACCGGGGATGAACCGCCGCCTCGCGCTCGCCGTTGCACTGCTCGGCAACCCGGACACCCTGCTGCTCGACGCTCCGGCCGAGGACCTGTCACCGCGCAACGCCGAGTGGCTGCACGCCTTCATCCGGGCCTTCGCGGTCAACGGCGGCACGGTACTGCTGACCACGCGCAGCCCGCAGGAGGCGGCCTCGCTCGCCGATCGGGTGCTCACTCTCGACGAGGGGCGGGTCGTCGGCGACCAGCCGGTCAGTGCGTTCTGCCGGACCAGGCTGCAGCCGGAGGTGGCCGTGCGAGGGCCGCAGATGGCCCGGCTGGCCGATCTGCTGGTGGCACAGGGCGCGCAGGTCCGCCAGGACGGCGGAGCCGGCCTGGCCGTCAGCGGCCTGGAGCGCACCGAGATCGGCGAACTCGCCTACCGCAGCGGAATCCTGCTGCACGAGCTGGCCGACCGTGTGATCGAACAGCCGGCGCCGCGTGCGAAGCCGATCACGGTGCCGGCCGTCGTCCCGGCCGTCCGGCTGCGACGGATCACTGCAGTCGGCGCGAGCTCACTCAGCAAGGCGCTTCCGCACGGCCGGCCGCTGCCTACCGCGCACGCCGACGAGCGGGCGGCCGCCCACCAGGCCGCGCCGACCTGCCCCGGCGGGTCCGTCCAGTCCGTTGCGCCCGCCCAACGCGAGGCGCCACCGCATGATGCTCCGGCACACAGCGAGGTGCCCAGTCGTCCTCAGTCGCCCGCCGTTGCCGCAGCGATCATCGCGAGACCCACGGCATCGGAGCTGTCGGCCGGCGTTACGGCCTTCGTCGATCGTCCGACACCCACCCGCTCCGCCGACCACCCCGCGACCGATGCCGACCGCCGTCCCGAGCCCCTCACCGGGCCCGACCACTGGAACGGGTGACCTCATGCGCGTCCTGGCCTACGAGAGCCGACGTCTGCTCGGCCTGCGTTCGACCTGGGTTCTGTTGGCTGTGGCGCTGCTCTCCAACGCGGTCGTCACGGTTGTGATGGCCCGCCAGGCATCCCCCGGTCCGCTGGCGACAACCGATGCGGTGCGCCTGCTGACAGCGGCCGTCCCGTCGCTGCCGATCCCGCTCGCAGCGCTGGCGGTCGGCGTGCTCGGCGCGCTCGCCTCCGCGCACGAGGTCCGCCACCCCGGTCTGGTCGCCTCCCAGACACGGTACGTCGCCCGCTTGCGCCTGCTGCTCGCCAAGCTCGCTCTGATCGGAGCCGTCGCGGCCGCGCTCGCCGTCTGCTCATTGCTGGCGGATGCGGTGACTGTGCGGTTCGCGTTGCCGCCCGCGACCTCGGCTGCCCACGCCTTCGCATCGGATCAGCTGCGCACCGACCATCGCCCGCTGCTGGCCCTGGCCGCCTCCGCGGCCCTGTTGGTCGTGGTCGGTTGGACCGGCGTCCTGGCCGCCGCGCTGACCCGGAGCGGGCTGGCCGGGGTCCTGCTGCTCGGCGCGCTGCCGCTGCTGGTCGATGCGCTGCCTCGGCCGCGGATCGCCGAAGGGCTCCGGTACGCCGGCATGCAGTTCCAGTCTGGGCACTCGCTGTCGATCGCCATGTTGCTGCTCCCGGCCGCGCTGCTGTTCGGTGCGTGCCTTCTCGCCCAGGCCCGTCGCCGCTCGTTCTGACAGGCACTCATCGACTTCTGATTGTCCATCACTCCATCGGGCGTTATGGGCCTTTCATCCCGATAAGAAGTCAATTATCCAGCCATGGGCGATCACCCTTTCGTGTGCTTTTCAGGAGAATCCTCAAGCCGAGCCCGCGGATCGCCGACAAAGGACATGTGAGTACCCTTGCGCACCCCGCCATGACCGTCGCCCGCAACGCCGAGGCCGCTGTGCCCGGCACCGCCGAGCTCGACCGTTTCTCCTACGCCGATCGGCCGACCCCGCCTGTCCCTCGATGGGAGGGGGCGGAGAGTGATCTCGCCCGGGTCGGCCGCAAGACCGCCAGCAGCCGGGGCCGCGGGCTGCACGGTCAGCTCGTCCAGCAGCTCGGCCAGATGATCGTCTCCGGCGACCTCGGGGCCGACCGGCCCCTGGTTCCGGAGGAGATCGGCCAGCGCTTCGAGGTCTCGCGCACCGTGGTGCGTGAGTCGCTGCGCGTGCTGGAGGCCAAGGGCCTGGTCAGCGCCCGGCCGAACGTCGGCACCCGGGTGCGCCCGGTCGGTGACTGGAACCTGCTCGACCCCGACATCATCGAGTGGCGGGCGTTCGGTCCGCAGCGCGACGAGCAGCGCCGCGAGCTGTTCGAGATGCGCTGGGCGATCGAGCCGCTGGCGGCCCGTCTCGCGGCCGGCCACGGCCGTGAGGACGTTCAGCAGCGGCTCGCCGAGATGACCGAGATCATGAGCCACGCGGCCACCCAGGGTGACCTGATCACCTTCTCGCGGGCCGACGCCGAGCTGCACTCGCTGGTCCTCCAGATGGCCGGCAACCGGATGCTGGAGCACCTGTCGAGCATCGTCGGGGGGGCACTGCAGGTCAGTGGCGGTCCGGCCACCGCCTGTGAGCGGCCGACGGAGACCTCGGTGAACGTGCACGCCCGTCTGGTCGACGCGCTCGGCACCGGTGACGGCACGGCGGCGGAGGCGGCGATGCGCGCACTGCTGACGGTCCACCCGGACGTCGAACACTCGGTGCCCGCTCCGCGCGAGCACTGAGCGAGGCCCCGCCGGGCAGCATCGTCGAAATCACACGAAACACGAAACCGAAGATCAACCACCGAACGCCACCGGCCACCAGCGAATCCACCGGCGCGCCCGGGTGAGCCGTGAGCGAGCATCGAGTGAGGACGGCCACGGACCCGTGGAGACCGAGCAGAGCCCTCCGGAGCCCGGCGCGCGAAGCGCCGCAGCCCACCCGGGGGGCCTGCTGCCGTGGACCGCGGGACCCCGCCGGGGAGGCGTGTGACCTGTGCCACGGGCGGCATGCGTAACACTTGGGGAGCGGCAGCGATGTGTACGGAGCGGAAGCAGCTCCGGAATACCCGCGCCATGTCAGAATGCTGTGTTGGTCTGCGGCGCTGCTGCCGCCCTACAAACCCAACGTTCTGCAAACCCAATCCCTCAAGTCCGAGCCGGTCGGAACCGACGTCGTGCCCCGCGGCACGTGCTCCTTCCTCGCCCTCTCGGGCGGTCCGGTACGGGTTCGAGTCCACTCATCGTCCGAGAGGTTGTTCGTGTCGGCCAGCACATCCCGTTCGCTCCCCCCCGAGATCGCAGAGTCCGCGGCCCTGCTGGCGCTCATCGAGCGGGGCAAGGCCCAGGGGCAGATCGCCGGTGACGACGTGCGTCAGGCATTCGAGGCGGACCAGATCCCGGTCACCAAGTGGAAGAACGTCATGCGCAGCCTCAACCAGGTTCTGATTGAGGAAGGGGTGGACCTGATGGTCAGCGCGGCCGAGCCGTCCGCTGCCAAGCGCAAGAGCGTCGCTGCCAAGAGCACCACCAAGCGCACCGCCACCAAGGCGGTCACCACGCGTACGCCGACCGGCCCGACCAAGCCGCCGGTCCGGATCGCCCCCGCTGCCACCATCGCCGTTCCCGCAGTGACCTCGGTGACTTCGGTCACCGTCGAGGCCTCGCTGGACTCCCCGCTCGGCGAGTCGGTGACCACGGCCGCCAAGAAGACCGCCGCTGCCGCTCCCGCGCGCAAGGCCGTCGCCAAGAAGGCCGCCGCGCCTGCCAAGAAGACGGCTGCCAAGAAGACCGCCGGTAAGTCCGACAAGGGCGACGACGAGCTGCTCGGCGAGGACGAGCTGCTCGAGGACACGGCCGCTCCCGGTGCCAAGACCGAGGCCGAGGGTGCCGAGCCCGAGGAGGAGTCGGAGGGCTTCGTCCTCTCCGACGACGACGAGGACGACGCGCCGGCTCAGCAGGTCGCCGTCGCCGGCGCCACCGCCGACCCGGTCAAGGACTACCTGAAGCAGATCGGCAAGGTCCCGCTGCTCAACGCCGAGCAGGAGGTCGAGCTCGCCAAGCGCATCGAGGCCGGCCTGTTCGCCGAGGACAAGCTGAGCCAGGCCGACAAGCTGGCGCCCAAGCTCAAGCGTGAGCTGGAGATCATCGCCGAGGACGGCCGCCGCGCCAAGAACCACCTGCTGGAGGCCAACCTCCGCCTGGTGGTCTCGCTGGCGAAGCGTTACACCGGTCGCGGCATGCTCTTCCTGGACCTGATCCAGGAGGGCAACCTCGGTCTGATCCGTGCGGTCGAGAAGTTCGACTACACCAAGGGCTACAAGTTCTCGACCTACGCGACCTGGTGGATCCGCCAGGCGATCACCCGAGCGATGGCCGACCAGGCCCGCACCATCCGTATCCCGGTGCACATGGTCGAGGTCATCAACAAGCTGGCCCGCGTCCAGCGCCAGATGCTCCAGGACCTGGGCCGCGAGCCCACCCCGGAGGAGCTGGCCAAGGAGCTCGACATGACCCCTGAGAAGGTCATCGAGGTCCAGAAGTACGGTCGCGAGCCCATCTCGCTGCACACCCCGCTCGGCGAGGACGGCGACAGCGAGTTCGGTGACCTGATCGAGGACTCCGAGGCGGTTGTCCCGGCCGACGCGGTCTCCTTCACCCTGCTCCAGGAGCAGCTGCACTCGGTGCTCGACACCCTGAGCGAGCGCGAGGCCGGCGTCGTCTCGATGCGCTTCGGCCTCACCGACGGTCAGCCCAAGACGCTGGACGAGATCGGCAAGGTCTACGGGGTCACCCGTGAGCGCATCCGCCAGATCGAGTCGAAGACCATGTCCAAGCTGCGTCACCCGTCGCGGTCCCAGGTGCTGCGCGACTACCTGGACTGATCACCGGCTCGCGGAGTCGATCGAGGCACGAACCGGAAGGCCTGGGGCAGTCACTGCCCCGGGCCTTCCGGCGTCATCCGGCGGTCTCGCCGGTCCCTCGTCCGAGTGTAGAAACGCAAACTCTTGAGCACTCAGGGTGACAGGGCGACTACGATTTGGCGGTTGCCTGCCGTCGAGCCGCCTGGAGTGCCTTGTGATGCTCACCTCGTCCGTCCCGCAGGGCCGTCGTGCCGAGCGGGTCGGGACCGACCGCACCGGGTCGGCTGCCCGGCCGAGCCGCTCGCGTCGGCGGGCGGCCGCACTCGCCGTGCTGGCGGTGCTACCTGCGGCGCTGGTCTCGTTCGGAGCCGCTCCGGCGCAGGCCGAGCGACGGATCGTCGGCGGCTGGCAGGACAGCGCGGTGCAGAAGCCGTGGGTGGTGGCGGTGGCCAGTCGGCCCCAGTTCGGGGATGCGCGCTCGGGGCAGTTCTGCGGCGGCACGCTCGTCGCGCCGACCAAGGTGGTCACGGCCGCTCACTGCCTGTACGACGAGTACGGGCAGAAGACTGATCGGCCGGGGCTGACGGTGATCGTCGGCCGCACCGACCTCGGCGGTCGCGGCGGCGTCGAGGTGCCGGTCCGTGCCGTCTGGATCCACCCGGAGTACTCGTTCGAGCAGAACATGCAGGATGTGGCGGTGCTCACCCTGGCGGCCCCGCAGGAGGGCAGGGCGGTGCTCCCGATGGTCGGACAGGGCGAGACGGCGCCGTATGCGCCGGGCACGCTCGCCCAGGTGTACGGCTGGGGTGACACCACGGGGCGGGCCAACTACTCCAGGACCCTGCACGGCGTCGAAGTGCCGATCATCGCCGACTCGACGTGCGCGCGTGATTACCCGGGCGGATCCGACGGTGCGTTCGACGCACGCGGCATGGTCTGCGCGGGTGAAACGGATGGTGGCAAGGATGCCTGCCAGGGCGACAGCGGCGGCCCGCTGGTGGTGGGCGGCCGGCTGGTCGGACTGGTCTCCTGGGGCACCGGATGCGCGGAAGCGCGCCACCCGGGTGTCTACACCCGGCTGGCGGCCGTCGCGGACGCGGTCAACGCCCAGCTGTGACCGTCGCCTGGCGGCGGCGATCAGGTGACGGGAGTGACCGGCTGGTCACTCCGCGTCCGCGCTGAGTACAACGCTGGGCGACAGGCCGTGCGGCCTGCCGCCCAGTGGCCGGCCCGCAAGGGCCGACCTCAGCGCTTCAAGGGAGCGTCGAACGCTCAGCGCTCGTCTTGTTCGGCCGAGGCCGCCGTGGTGGCGAGACGACCACTCTCGTCCTGTATTTCCACGGCGATCTTCTTGAGCTCCGGCTCGAACTTCCGCCCATGGTGGGCGCAGAAGAGCAGCTCTCCGCCACTGGCCAGCACGACGCGCAGGTATGCCTGGGCGCCGCAGCGGTCGCAGCGGTCAGCCGCGGTGAGCGGGCTCGCAGGTGTCAGAACAGTAGTCACGTCGCCTCTTCTCTAGCTCGACGAGCTGTCGTACCAGGGTCAACATCCAACCAGGCCGAAAACGTTCCCGCTCGTGGCTTTTCTTCTTTGAGGATTCTGCAGTGTTGATGAGGACGTGCCCCGGGCGCCGGTGGTTCATGCCTGCCGGAAACCGCGACCTGTCTATCACTCGAACGCATCTTCGAACTGTTGTCCGAGGGTGGGCGTAGCATAATCCCCTACTGGGTTGGAGCATAAGCCCCGCCCCGAGCACCGGTAGCCTGCATCTCGGCAGTTCCAGCGCTCGCGGTCGGCTCGACGGTCCGCCAGGACCCGTCGGGTACGGGCGAGATGGCGCTCCCGCCGACCGGGCCGGGCTCGACCCGTGTTCGCGCAGCGCGTACAAGCTGCGGAGCCGGGGCGGAGTGTGCAGTGGCCGGCCGGCTGCGCCGGCGGCGGCCTCGCCGCGGAGCGCTCGTACAGCTGCCCCCGGATCGAGTCAGATGTCACTTTGGAGGAGTGCACCGCGTGAGTGCCGAAACGACCGTGCCGTCCGCCCTGCGTGCCGCGGATGACGGATCCAACTACACCGCTCGGCACCTGCTCGTCCTCGAGGGGCTGGAGGCGGTCCGCAAGCGGCCCGGTATGTACATCGGCTCCACCGACAGTCGGGGGCTGATGCACTGCCTGTGGGAGATCATCGACAACGCGGTCGACGAGGCCCTCGGCGGGTTCTGCGACCACATCGACGTGATCCTGCACGACGACGGCTCGGTGGAGGTGCGCGACAACGGCCGCGGCATCCCGGTGGACGTCGAACCCAAGACGGGCCTGTCCGGCGTCGAGGTCGTGATGACCAAGCTGCACGCCGGCGGGAAGTTCGGTGGTGGCTCCTACGCCGCCTCCGGCGGTCTGCACGGCGTCGGCGCCTCCGTGGTGAACGCCCTCTCGGCCCGGCTCGACGTCGAGGTGGATCGGAACGGCCACACCCACGCGATCAGCTTCCGCCGTGGGACCCCGGGCATGTTCACCGAGCTGAGCCCGGATGCCCCGTTCGACCCCGCCAACGGCCTCGCGAAGACCCGCAAGGTGCCCAGGACCCGGACCGGTACCCGGATCCGCTACTGGGCCGACCGGCAGATCTTCCTCAAGGAGGCCAAGCTCTCGCTGGAGAACCTGCACAGCCGGGCCCGGCAGACCGCCTTCCTGGTCCCCGGCCTGACCATCGTGGTCCGTGACGAGCGGCTGACCGAGAGCGACAAGGTCGAGGAGTCCACCTTCCGCTTCGACGGCGGCATCGGTGAGTTCTGCGAGTTCCTGGCACCCGACAAGCCGGTCTGCGACGTGCTGCGGCTGCGTGGCGAGGGCACGTTCAAGGAGACCGTCCCGGTTCTGGACGAGCTCGGCCACATGACGCCCACCGAGGTCACCCGCGAGCTGGGGGTGGACATCGCGCTGCGCTGGGGCGCCGGCTACGACACCACGCTGCGCGCCTTCGTGAACATCATCGCCACCCCTAAGGGCGGCACCCACGTCACCGGTTTCGAGCGCTCGCTGGCCAAGACCGTCAACGAGGCGCTGCGTGCGGCGAAGCTGCTGCGGGTCGCCGAGGACGACATCACGAAGGACGATGCGACCGAGGGCCTCACCGCCGTGGTCACCGTCCGGCTGGCCGAACCACAGTTCGAGGGGCAGACCAAGGAGGTGCTCGGCACCTCGGCGGCCAACCGGATCGTCGCGGCGGTGGTCGCGCGCGAGCTGAAGGCCTTCCTGACCTCCAGCAAGAAGGACGAGAAGGTCCAGGCCCGCGCCGTGCTGGAGAAGGTCGTGGCGGCCGCCCGCACCCGGGTCGCCGCTCGCCAGCACAAGGAGGCGCAGCGTCGGAAGACCGCGCTGGAGACCTCTTCGCTGCCGGCCAAGCTGGCCGACTGCCGCAGCGACGACGTGGAGCGCAGCGAGCTCTTCATCGTCGAGGGTGACTCCGCGCTCGGCACCGCCAAGCTGGCCCGCAACTCCGAGTTCCAGGCGCTGCTGCCGATCCGCGGCAAGATCCTGAACGTGCAGAAGGCCTCGGTCTCGGACATGCTCAAGAACGCCGAGTGCGCGGCGATCATCCAGGTGATAGGGGCGGGCTCCGGCCGGACCTTCGACATCGACCAGGCCCGCTACGGCCGGGTCATCTTCATGGCGGACGCCGACGTGGACGGCTCGCACATCCGCACCCTGCTGCTCACGCTCTTCCAGCGCTACATGCGTCCGATGATCGAGCAGGGCCGGGTCTTCGCGGCCGTCCCGCCGCTGCACCGGATCGAGCTCACCAACCCCAAGCGCGGCCAGGAGAAGTACCACTACACGTACTCCGACGCCGAGCTGCGTCGCACCATGCTGGAGTTCCAGGGCAAGGGGCTGCGCTGGAAGGAGCCGGTGCAGCGTTACAAGGGCCTTGGTGAGATGGACGCGGACCAGCTGGCCGAGACCACCATGGACCCGCGCCACCGGATCCTGCGGCGGATCAACCTGGCCGACCTGGAGGCCGCGGAGCAGGTATTCGACCTGCTGATGGGCAACGACGTGGCGCCGCGCAAGGAGTTCATCGTCGATTCGGCGGCCACGCTGGACCGCTCGCGGATCGACGCCTGACCGTCCCGCCGATCGCGTCGTAGTCCGGGCCGAAGGGGGCTCTCCACCCGTGGGTGGAGAGCCCCCTTCGCTGTGAGTCCACCCTGGCTCCACCCCTGAGCCGATCACTCGGCGTCCCGCGATCCGTAGCGTCGTCGGTGTCAGAAAACCCCTTCAGTCGGGACGGAGACTCCGATGACCGGCGTCGTCAACATCCTCGTGATTCTTGCGGTGATTGTCCTCATCGCCCGCCGCCAGTTCCGGGCGCAACAGGTCAACACGGAGCGCCGCTTCTGGTTGCTGCCGGTGATTCTCGGTGCCCTGGCCCTGCGCGATCCGCATCTGATCGATCCGGCCCACAAGGGCGTGGCCATCGGCCTGCTGGCGGCCTCGGTGATCGTGGTGATCGCGATGGGCTCGGTCTGGGCCTGGACGGTCAGGATCTGGCGGGCCGGCGACGGTACGGTCTGGCTCAAGGGCACTGCGGCCACCATCGGTGCCTGGGTCGGCCTGATAGCCATCCGGGTCGGCCTGTACGCGACCGGCGCCGCCCTGCACGTGCACCAGGACACCAACGCGTTGCTGCTGACCCTCGGCGTCCTGCTGCTGGTCCGCGGTGTTGTGGTCAACTGGAGGGTCCGCATGCTGGATGACGCTCCGGCCGGTCGGCCCGTGCTGAACTGACGGTCGATCAGTATGTCAGTCGCGATCACCAGGACCCTGGAAGGAGCACCAGTGCAGTTGGAGGACTGGACACGATGGCCCGCGCGTGAGGCGCTCGCCCGTGAACAGCGCTCCCGGCCCGGACTGGTGCTCTTCTTCGCAGGCCGCCTGGCGATCTTCCTGACCGTCACGCTGGGGACTTTCGGGCCTGGAAACTACAGCGGCTGGCGAGCGGTTCTCGCCGCCGCGGTCCTGACAGCCTCGGGTCTGCTCGCCTATCTGTTCGTCCGGTCCAGTCGCAGGGGCCGGCTCTCCTGGGCGCTGGCCGCCGTCGTACAGCTCCTGGTTCTCGCGGCCCTGGCTCATGACCTGGGCGCCACGCTCCTTGCCAACTTCATCTGGTGCTTTGTCGGGGTGGTCGCACTGCTGCGGCTGCCCCTCGTGGCAGCGGTGCCGTGCGGAGCAGCGGCGCTCGCTTCCTACGCCGCGTTGAGCGGCGACGGCTTCCTCGCCATCGTGGCCACCGCCGTCGGGCTGGCCCTGCTTGGCTACCTGCTCCGATTGGACGCCGAGGCCCGGGCGACGGCACAGCGACTGCTCCAGCAGGAGCGCGCAGTGCTGGCCGCAGAGGCGGAGAGCGCGGCGCTGGCCGAGCGCGCCCGGATCGCCCGCGAGATACACGACGTGCTCGCACACAGCCTCTCCGCGCAGCTGGTCCACCTGGATGTGGCGAGGCTGATGCTCGAGAGCGGAGCCGAGCGGGAGCAGATCCGCGAGCGCGTGGTGGCGGCCCGCCGGATGGCCCAGGAGGGACTCGCGGAGACCAAGCAGGCGCTGTCCGCGCTGCGTGGCGAGTTCACTCCGGTCGGTGAGTTCCTGGTTGAGTTGACGCAGCACGAGGGAGTCGAGCTGACGGTGACCGGCACGCCGCGCCCGCTCGTCGCGGAGGTTGGCCTGGCGGTCCGGCGGACGGTGCAGGAGGCGCTCACCAACGTCCGCAAGCATGCGCCCAGCAGCCGGTGCTCGGTGCGGATGCACTACCTGGAGCACGGGGTGGAGCTGGAGATCCGCAATGCGGGCGCCCCGGCGGGTGTGGTGCCGGGCGAGCTGGCGGAGAGTGGCAGCGGGTACGGTCTGTTGGGGATGCGCGAGCGGGCGGAACTGCTTGGCGGCAGCCTGGAGGCTGGTCCGGAGCAGGGCGGCTGGACGGTGATGCTGCGGCTGCCGGGGTGAAGTGGCGCGAGGCGAGCGGAGTGGAACAGCCGGATGAGTGAGCAGGGCGACCGTGCGGCAGGCGTGGGCGGCGGGAGCGGTCCCACCGAGGGGATGGCCGCGGCGACCCGGGTGCTGGTCGCGGACGATCAGACCGTGGTGCGCGAGGGCATCGTGATGCTGCTCGGCCTGTTGCCCGGGATCGAGGTTGTCGGGGCGGCAGCCGATGGCGAGGAGGCCGTTCGGCTGGTCGCGGAGCAGGCCCCGCACGTCGTCCTGATGGATCTTCGGATGCCGCGCTGCGACGGGGTGGAGGCCACCCGTCGAATCCGTGCCGAGTACCCGGGCACAGAGGTCGTGGTGCTCACCACCTATGCCGATGACGACTCGCTCTTCGCGGCCCTGCAGGCGGGTGCGCGGGGGTACCTCACCAAGGACGCCGGCGCCGAGCAGATCGCCCGAGCCATCTCCGACGTGCGCTCCGGTGCGGCTGGGCTCTCCCCTCAGGTGCAGCGCAGGCTGCTGGAGCGACTTGCCGGGCCGGCCGCGGCGCCCGAGCCGAACGAAGCCACGGCCGGGAAGCTCGGCCAGGTGGCGCAGCCGGAGGCGACTGGGCCCCGGAGCGCGCAGCGGCCCTCAGCCGGGCATGACCAGCAGGCGCTCCCGGACGGTCTGACGGCTCGCGAGGCCGAGGTGCTCACGTTGATCGCGGACGGACTCTCCAACACGGAGATCGCTGCGTCTCTCTTCGTCACGCCGTCGACGGTGAAGACACACATCAACAACCTCTTTGCGAAGACGGGTGTACGAGATCGTGCACAAGCGGTCAGTTATGCGTTTCGACATGGTCTTTCCCGTAATCCGGGAAGTCACTGAACTCACCACATCGGGTGAAAAGTCCGGCTGAATGCTTCAAGTCGAATTCTGACCCGGCATCATGGAACCGTCAGGGCGCCGTCGGTACGCCGATTGGATCTTCGGGGCGGGCCGTCCGGAGTGCTTCGGTGCCGACGTCGACGCCCACCGCCGGGTGGCGTCTTCCGGGCCAGGAGCAGCTTTGGCACAGCAGGAAGTCACCGGACCAGTCGGTCGAATGCCCAGACGGGGACAGCGGTTCGACTGGTGGTCCACGCCTGGGGCCAGTAGTGCGGCGAGTCGCCAGGTGCCCGCCCAGGTGAACGCGGAGCCGGCCGTCATCCCGGCCCAGCGGCCCTCACAGCCGGTCGAACCGCCGACGGATCCAGCGGCCGCCGAGGTCTATCGGGAGGTCCAGCAGAGTGCGGCCTTTCTGGAGATCCGTCGTAGTTACCGGAGTTTCGTCTTCCCCGCCACCGCCATCTTCCTCGGCTGGTACTTGCTCTATGTGATTGCCCAGGCCGTCGCACCGGAACTGATGCGTATTCAGATTGTCGGCCCGCTCAGCGTCGCATGGTTGCTGGGTCTGCTGCAATTCGTCTCGACGTTCCTGATCACTTGGCTTTACTCCCGCAACGCCCGCACCAAGCGCGACCGAGCCGCCCTCGGCCTGCGCTGGGAGACCCAGGACCAGCTCCGATGAACCTCACCGACGCGGCCGCGCACTCCGGCGGGAACCTGCCCGTACCAGCTGCCACGCCCGCTCTGCCCAAACCGGTCGGGCATTCCCTCGCGCCGGGCAACCCGATCGCACCGGCGCAGTCCGCTCCGCTCGGGGAGGTGCGGCTCGTCCACCACTCGGCTCCGGTGGCAGGGGGCCAGCACCACAGCCTGGCCATCGTGCTCTTCGCGCTGGTGGTCGTCGTGACCCTGGCGATCACGCTCTGGGTGGGTCGCCGGGGCCAGGCGACCGAGGACTTCTACGCAGGCGGCCGCGATTTCGGGCCGCTGCAGAACGGCATCGCGCTCTCCGGCGACTACCTGTCGGCCGCCTCCTTCCTCGGAGTCACCGGCCTGATCGCGCTCTACGGCTACGACGGCGTGCTCTACAGCATCGGCTTCCTGGTCGCCTGGCTGGTGGTGCTGATGTGGGTGGCCGAGCTCGTCCGCAACACCGGTCGGTACACGCTGGCCGATGTGCTGGCCACCCGGATGCGCCAGCGTCCGGTCCGGGCCGCGGCCGGTACCGCCAGCGTGGTGGTCACGCTGCTCTACCTCATCGCCCAGATGGTGGGTGCGGGCAGTCTGGTCGCGCTGCTGCTCGGGACCACGGGCGCTGCCGCGAAGACCTGGACGATCGTCGCCGTCGGCGGCCTGATGATCATCTATGTGACGGTCGGCGGGATGCGGGCCACCACCTGGATCCAGATCGTCAAAGCGGGCATGCTGATGACCGGCGCCGTGATCCTCACGATCGGCGTGCTGATCCGGTTCCACGGTGATCTGGCCGATCTGATGAACGCCGCGGCGCGGGCAAGCGGAGCCGGTCCGCGATACCTGGAGCCCGGGCTCAAGTACGGCGGTTCCACCACGAGCCGGCTGGACTTCGTCAGCCTCGGCGTGGCCCTGGTGCTGGGCACGGCCGGCCTGCCGCACATCCTGTCCCGCTTCTACACGGTGCCCACCGCCCGAGCCGCCCGCCGCTCCACCATGTGGGCGATCGGAATGGTCGGCTGCTTCTACCTGATGACCATCGTGCTGGGGCTGGGAGCCACGGCACTGGTCGGCTCCAAGGCCGTGAAGGCGGCCAACTCGGCCGGTAACACCGCGGTTCCGCTGCTCGCGCTCAAGCTCGGCGGCGGGGAGGGCAGCACCGGCGGCACCCTCTTCTTCGCCATCACCTCGGCGATCGCGTTCGCCACGATCCTCGCCGTCGTGGCCGGGCTGACCCTGGCCTCCTCGGTCTCCTTCGCCCACGACCTCTATGCCAAGGCGTTCCGCAGCCCGAACAAGCCGCCGGTGACCGATCACCAGGAGGTCGTGATGGCGCGGATGGCGGCGGTGGTGATCGGCGGGCTGGCGATCGTGCTCAGCCTCTTCGCGCAGCGGCTCAATGTCGCCTTCCTGGTCAGCCTCGCCTTCGCGGTCGCGGCCTCCGCCAACCTGCCGACGCTGATCTACAACCTCTTCTGGCGCCGTTTCACCACCAGGGGAGCGCTGTGGGCGACCTATGGCGGCTTGGTGCCGGCGCTGGGTCTGGTGCTGTTCTCGCCGGTCGTCTCCGGCAGCAAGACCGCGATGTTCCCCGGGGTGGACTTCCACTGGTTCCCACTGGAGAACCCAGGGCTGATCTCCATCCCGCTCGGCTTCCTGCTCGGTTGGGTCGGCACGGTCAGCGGCGAGGAACGAGCAGACGCCGACAAGTTCGCCGAGCTGGAGGTGCGCTCGCTCACCGGCGCCGGTGCGGTCTGAACGGACCTCCTGAGCGGACTTCCTGGACGGACTTCCGGAACGGACTGTCGGCGGGGCAACCCTGAGCCGGACTCGGTGAGTTGGCTCAGCAAAACTGGGACGCTCCAATGGTTCTGCACACCCAGGGCCCCTGACCGCGTGGTGGCGGGCAGGGGCCCTGGGTCACAACCGGCGATGCGTCAGCCGCACTCCAGTGATGGGGGGGGCGACGATCGCGACGGATCGCGATGGTCAGGGGCGGCTCATGTGGGTCGGCCAGTTGCCGTGGTTCAGCGTCGAGATCCGCACGTTGGTGCCGGGGTGCGCTGCCTCGATGTACTGATTGTCGCCAAGGTAGATCGCGCCGTGATGGATGTCGCCCGCGCTGCTGTCGTAGGACCAGAAGAGCAGGTCGCCGCGCCGCAGTTGTCCGGCGTTGATCGGCGTGGTGGCTTCGTACTGGTCGTTGGCGATCCGCGGCAGCGAGAGGCCGGCGCGCAGGTAGGACTGCTGGATGAGCCCAGAGCAGTCGTAGCCGTTGGGGCCGTTGCCGCCCATCACGAAGGGCTTGCCGAGCTGGGCGAGCGCGAAGTCGACGGCGGTCTCGGCGCTGCCGGTGGAGGCGGCCGGGGCGGGCGTCTCATGGGCCGATCTCGACGAGGACCCGGCGCCGGAGGAGCTCCCGCCGGAGGAGTTCGACGACTCGGACGAGCCGGACGAGCTGATGCGGCTCAGGTAGATGTCGTAATGAGCCGTGTAGCGCCAGACGCCGCTGCTGTTCTGGAACCAGTAGACCGAGCCGTCCCAGCCCTGGTGCCCGGGGCCGCCTACGCGAGCCTGTCCGCTGCTGTCGCCGTCACCGCTGTCGCCGCTGGTGCCGCTGGTGCCGGTGTCCTGGCTGGTGTCCTGAGCGGTGCCCTGGTCGGTGTTGGCGCTGCCGTCGTCACCGGTCGCGTCGTCACCGGCTGCGTCATCGGCGGAATAGGCCGATCCGGAGTCGGAGTAGTTCGTGTCGCCGCCGGAGGCGTCCGAGCTGTTGTAGTCCGAACTGCTGTAGTCGGAGTTGCTGTAATCCGTCGCGCCGTAGTCGGTGTTGCCGTAGTCAGGGCCGTCGTCGGTGGCGTAGTCCGTAGCGTCATCGGAGCCGTCGTCCGTGCCGGGGTCGTCGGCGCTGACCAGGCCCGGGCGCAGGGCAAGCCGGGCACTGGCCGGAGCTGCGTTCGCGACGTTGGCGCCGATGGCGATCGAGCCCGCGCCGGCCACGATCGCGGCGGCCAGGCCGGCCCGGCGTCGCAGGCGGGCGGCACGCCCGTCGAGGTGGGCGGACTGCTCGGTCAGGAGGGCCTCGGGGAGCTCGTCCGGTACGTCGACCAGGGCGGCCGGGCCGTCCGGGGCGACCGCGTCCGCCGGGTCGTTCGGGTCGACCACGTCGAGGGCGTCGAGGAGCGTGACGAGGTTCGCCGGGTCCATCGGGGCGGGCTTGGCGGGAGTCTTCTGGTCCGAATTCATATCCGGTGCAGTCCTTCCGTGCGCTCGGCCGGGCGGCCGGGACGGCGGAGGCGGGACCGGCAGCGGCCCGCTCCGCACAGCACTGCGGCTTCCGACTTTCGAACGACGAGCTGGAGCTCTAGTGCGGAAGCCGTACGCGTGGGTGGTCCCACGGCCGTTACGCTAGGCGGCCGCGCCCCTGAACGGCGCCGTGGATTCCGCCGAAGGGGTGTAACCGCTCGGTGACGATCGGGCGTCGGCCCAGGCGCCGCTTGGCCTACGGGGTGCCGGAAGCAGTCCGGTGCTCGGCCGCCGGGTGACCAGCTGCTTGAGGATCGGATCCCCGGTGCGTGGCTACGCGGGTGTGACCGAGCGGACGTCCATCCGGGTCGGTGTGGCCGGAGCCTTGCCGCAGCTCTCCGGACGGGCCGGCTCGCTGCGCACCTGGGCCACCTCGACCTGCCAGCGCCGACCGTCCGAGTGCCGCACCACGCAGTGCCAGGCGTCCTCGCCCGCTGACTCCTGCTGGACGACCAGGGCCTCCGCCGCCCACTCGTCGGTCAGCTCGCGGACTGCCTGCTCGGCGGCCTGGGCGGGCCGGTCCCAGCAGGAACGGCCGCGCGAGTAGCCGGGCACGGTCTGCCCGGCGGCGGTCGCGGCCAGCACCTCCTTGGCGGCGGCGTCGGTCAGCCGCCCGTACGTGTAGCCGAACGGCAGCACCAGCATGGTGGGGGAGAAGCGGTGTCCCCCCAGGTGGGTCACCTCCCAGACCTCGCTGTGTGCGGCCGCCGCGAGGTCGGCGGCCAGCGGGCGCCCGAGCAGCGCGCAGCAGCGGTCCCGGCGCCCGTTGGTGCACACCAGAGCCATCGGCCCACCGGTGTGCGGGCGGCCGAAGCCACCGTGCTCGCCGGCCCCGATCGACGCCAGATCCAGCGTCAGCAGCTCGGCCAGGTTGACGAGTTCGGTGCGCCGGATCCAGCTGCGGTTGGGGACGGTGTGGGCCAGGATCACCTGGTGGCTGCCGGCCGACTCCGAGTCGGCGTGCCGGCCCGGTGTGCGGATCAGAGCGACCCGCACACCCGTCCCGGCGCAGGCCGCGTCCAGTGCCCGGCCCAGTTCGGGCTCCAGGTGACTCTCGGTGAGCGCCTTCGCACCCCAGGGCCCCGACTGCTCGATCAGCAGCCAGGTGGTCGCAGTCGCGGCGGTCGCCGCCAGCGGCTCGGCCAGGTCGCTCGACGCACTCGCACAGGTGATCACCAGCTCAGCCTACCGTCGTGTGATCGGACGATCCGGTGGCCACAATTCCGCTGCTGCCCGCACCCGCCGGGGACCGCCGACTGCCCACGGGCCCCGCACCGTGCGGGGCCCGGTTCGGTGCGGGCCCCGCACGGTGCGCGTGGTGACTCAGGCCGGTCCCGCCACCGCGGCGATCGGCGTGCTGACCGGGGTTCCGGAGCCGTCGCGGCGCGGGTCGTGCTCCGGCAGCGTGACCGGCGAGCCGTTCGCTGCCGCGGCCCGGGCCGGCGCCGCGCCCACCCAGGCGAAGGCCAACCCGTCCTCGCCACGCAGGAACCGCTGGCAGCGCACCCCGCCGGTGGCCCGGCCCTTGCGCGGGTAGAGCTCGAACGGCGTTACCTTCCAACTGGTCTGCTCGGCACCCGCCAGCGTGCCCGAGGCGGTGGCCACCGAGACGACCACGGCGTCGGCCGCCGGGTCCACCGCGGTGAACGAGAGGACCCGCGCGCCGTCCGTCAGCTTGATCCCGGCCATACCGCCGGCCGGCCTGCCCTGCGGCCGGACCTGGCCCGCCGGGTAGCGCAGCAACTGCGCGTCACTGGTGACGAAGACCAGGTCCTCCTCGCCGGTGCGCAGCTCCACTGCGCCGACCAGTTCGTCGCTGTCCTTGAGCGCGATCACTTCGAACTCGTCCTTGTTCGCCGGCCACTCCGGCACCACACGCTTCACCACGCCCTGCACCGTGCCCAGCGCCAGCCCCGGCGAGGACTCGTCCAGCGTGGTCAGCGCGATCAGCCGTTCGCCGGCCTCCAGCCGCAGGAACTCGCTCACCTGGGCCCCACCGGCCAACGACAGTGAGGGCTGTGGCGGCAGCGCCGGCAGGTCGATCACCGGCAGTCGCAGCACCCGCCCGGCCGAGGTCACCGCACCGACATCGGCCCGCGCGGTCGCCGGCACCGAGGAGACGATCACATCGTGCTTGGAACGGTTGTCACCGGCCGTGAGCGGTTCGCCGTCGGCCGTCCTGGCCAGCAGGCCGGTCGAGGAGAGCAGCACCCGGCACGGGTCGTCCGCCACCTCCAGCGGCACCGACAGCGCGGCCGACGGGAGCGCGCCCGACTCCAGCAGCACCGTGCGGCGCTCAGTGCCGAACTGCTTCGCCACCGCGCCCATTTCGTTCGAGACCACGCTGCGCAGCCGGCTGTCCGACTCCAGGATCTCGGTCAGCTCGGCGATCTCCGCGGTCAGCTTCTCCTGCTCGGTCTCCAGCTCGACCCGGTCGAAGCGGGTCAGCCGGCGCAGCGGGGTGTCGAGGATGTAGGCCGTCTGCACCTCGGAGAGCGAGAAGCGCTCCATCAGGCGTTCCTTGGCCTGCGCCGCGTTGTCGCTGGACCGGATCAGCGCGATGACCTCGTCGATGTCGACCAGCGCCACCAGCAGGCCCTCGACCAGGTGCAGCCGCTCCTGGCGCTTGCGCCGCCGGAACTCGCTGCGCCGCCGGACCACCTCGAAGCGGTGGTCGACGTAGACCTCCAGCAGCTCCTTCAGCCCCAGCGTCAGCGGCTGGCCGTCCACCAGCGCGACGTTGTTGATGCCGAAGTTCTCCTCCAGCGGGGTGAGCTTGTAGAGCTGCTCCAGCAGGGCCTCCGGCACGAAACCGTTCTTGACCTCGATCACCAGCCGCAGGCCGTGCGAACGGTCCGTCAGGTCCTTGACGTCCGCGACGCCCTGGAGCTTCTTCGCGTTGACCAGGTCCTTGATCTTCGCGATCACCTTCTCCGGGCCGACGGTGAACGGCAGTTCGGTGACCACGATGCCCTTGCGGCGGGCCGTCACGTTCTCGATCGTCGCGGTGGCGCGGATCTTGAAGGTGCCGCGGCCGCTCTCGTAGGCGTCCCGGATGCCCGACAGTCCGACGATCCGACCACCGGTCGGCAGGTCGGGGCCGGGGATGAACCGCATCAGGGTTTCCAGGTCGGCCTGCGGGTGCTTGATCAGATGCCGTGCGGCGGCGACGACTTCGGAGAGGTTGTGCGGCGGCATGTTGGTCGCCATGCCGACCGCGATCCCGGTCGCGCCGTTCACCAGCAGGTTCGGGAAGGCTGCCGGGAGGACGACCGGCTCCTGCTCGCTGCCGTCGTAGTTCGCCCCGAAGTCGACGGTCTCCTCGTGGATCGACTCCACCAGCGCCATCGAGGCCGCGGTCAGCCGCGACTCGGTGTAACGCATCGCGGCCGGCGGGTCGTCGTTGCCCAGCGAGCCGAAGTTGCCGTGACCGTCGATCAGCGGCACCCGCATCGAGAACGGCTGCGCCATCCGGACGATCGAGTCGTAGATGGAGGCGTCACCGTGCGGGTGCAGCCGGCCCATCACCTCGCCGACCACGCGCGCGCACTTCACGTGCGAGCGGTCCGGGCGCAGGCCCATCTCGTTGGCCTGGTACAGGATCCGTCGGTGTACCGGCTTCAGTCCGTCCCGCGCGTCCGGCAGGGCACGCGAGTAGATGACCGAGTAGGCGTACTCCAGGAAGGAACCCTGCATCTCGTCAACGACGTCGACGTCGAGGATCCGCTCCTCGAAGTCTCCGGGCGGCGGGGTCGGCGAACTGCGGCGGGCCATCGCGGCGGGGCTCCCTTACGTCTGTCAGTAGTTCTGGGTACGGCGACCCCATTGTGGACCCTCACGCGGACACTCCCCGCCCAGGGCCGGATCTGCGACCCGAGGTCCCGGCAGGCCCGGCCGCTCGTATCCGCTTCCGCCGGTGGCGAACGCGCGGTCCGCGCGGGCACATCCCGGCACCCTACGCGTTACACCACAATGGGGGCCGTAGACACCCCCGATCCAACCGACGGTAAGGACCCGAGCGCATGGCCAACCCGGCCCCCGCCTCCACCGGAGGCATCGCCATCACCGAGCACCGCCTGGCCAACGGCCTGCGCGTGGTGCTCTCCGAGGACCACCTCACCCCGGTCGCCGCGGTCTGCCTCTGGTACGACGTCGGCTCCCGTCACGAGGTCAAGGGCCGCACCGGGCTGGCGCACCTCTTCGAGCACCTGATGTTCCAGGGCTCGGCCAACGTCTCGAACAACGGGCACTTCGAGCTGGTTCAGGGCGCCGGCGGTTCGCTCAACGGCACCACCAGCTTCGAGCGCACCAACTACTTCGAGACCATGCCGACCCACCAGGTCGAACTCGCCCTCTGGCTCGAGGCCGACCGGATGGGCTCGTTGCTCGCCGCGCTCGACGAGACCTCGATGGAGAACCAGCGCGACGTAGTCAAGAACGAGCGCCGCCAGCGGTACGACAACGTGCCGTACGGCACCGCGTTCGAGAAGCTGACCGCGCTGTCCTTCCCCGACGGCCACCCGTACCACCACACCCCGATCGGCTCGATGGCCGACCTGGACGCCGCCACGCTGGAGGACGCCCGCACGTTCTTCCGCACGTACTACGCGCCCAACAACGCGGTGCTCTCGGTGGTCGGCGACATCGACCCCGAGCAGACCATCGCCTGGGTCGAGAAGTACTTCGGCAGCATCCCCGGGCACGACGGCAAGCAGCCGCCGCGCGACGGCAGCCTGCCCGAGATCATCGGCGAGCAGATCCGCCAGGTGGTCGAGGAGGAGGTCCCCTCCCGCGCCCTGATGGCCGCCTACCGGCTGCCGCACGACGGCACCCGGGAGGCCGACGCCACCGACCTCGCGCTGACCGTGCTCGGGTCCGGCGAGTCCAGCCGCCTGTACAACCGCCTGGTCCGTCGCGACCGCACCGCCGTCTCGGCCGGCTTCGGTCTGCTCCGGCTCTCCGGTGCCCCGTCGCTCGGCTGGCTCGACATCAAGACCTCCGGCGAGGCGACGATCGAGCAGATCGAGGCCGCGGTCGACGAGGAGCTCGCCCGCTTCGCCGCCGAGGGCCCGACGGACGAGGAGCTCGAGCGGGCCCAGGCCCAGATCGAGCGCGAGTGGCTCGACCGGCTGACCACCGTCAGCGGTCGCGCCGACGAACTCTGCCGCTACGCCGTGCTGTTCGGCGACCCGAAGCTGGTCAACGGTGCACTCGGCCGGGTCCTGGACATCACCCGTGACGAGGTGCAGGCCGTCGCCGCGGCCCGGCTGCGGCCCGACAACCGCGCGGTGCTGGTCTACGAGCCGCTCACCGCCACCGACTCCGACAACTCCGACCACGCCGACGACGCCTCCGGCACCGACGAGGAGGACGCGGCATGAGTGCCATCGTTCCCACCATGACCTTCCACCCGCAGCCGCAGCCCGGCACGCCCACCCCCTGGGCGTTCCCGGCGCCGGTCCGCGGCTCGCTCGCCAACGGCCTCACCGTGCTGCACTGCGACCGGCCCGGCCAGCAGTTGGTCGCCGTCGAGGTCCTTCTCGACGCGCCGCTCGCGGCCGAGCCCGCCGGCCTGGAGGGCGTCGCCACCATCCTGTCCCGCGCCTTCACCGAGGGCACCGACACGCTCACCGCCGAGGAGTTCGCCGGCGAGCTCGAGCGGGCCGGCGCCACCCTGGACGCGCACGCCGACCACCCGTGCATCCGGGTCGTCCTGGAGGTCCCCGCCTCCCGTCTGGAGCGTGGCCTCACGCTGCTCGCCGACGCGCTGCGCGCACCCGCGCTGCCCGCCGACGAGATCGAGCGCCTGGTCGCCAACCGGCTGGACGAGATCGTCCACGAGCAGGCCAACCCGGCCCGGCGCGCCGCCAAGGCGCTCTACGCCGAGCTCTTCGCCGCCGACGACCGGCTCTCCCGGCCGCGCGCCGGCACCGCCGACAGCGTCAAGGGCATCGACCGGGCGGCCGTGCAGGCGTTCTACACGGCCCACGTCCGCCCCGCGACGGCCACGGTCGTGGTGGTCGGCGACCTGACCGGCATCGACCTGCCCGCGCTGCTCGAGAGCACCCTCGGCGCCTGGACCGGCGAGCCGGCCGAGGCCTCCGTCAGCGCCGCGGTCACCGCGGACGACTCCGCTCGCGTGATCATCGTCGACCGGCCGGGCTCGGTGCAGACCCAGCTGCTCATCGGCCGGGTCGGCCCCGACCGCCACGACCCGAGCTGGGCCGCGCAGAGCCTCGGCACCTACTGCCTCGGCGGCACCCTCACCTCCCGGCTGGACCGGGTGCTGCGCGAGGAGAAGGGCTACACGTACGGCGTGCGCGCCTTCGCCCAGCCGCTGCGCTCCAACGCCGAGGGCACCGGCCGCGCGCTGCTCGCGATCAGCGGCTCGGTGGACACCGCCTCGACCGCCCCCGCGCTGGCCGACACCTGGACGATCCTGCGCACGCTGGCCGCCGAGGGCCTCACCGACGCCGAGCGCGACGAGGCCGTCCAGTTCCTGGTCGGGGTCGCGCCGCTGAAGTACGAGACGGCCGGCTCGGTCGCCGGCACGCTGGCCGACCAGGTCGAGCAGCACCTGCCCGACGACTTCCAGGCCGAGGTCTACCGCCGGCTCGCCGAGCTCGGCACCGGCGCGGCCACCGACGCCGTGCTCGCCGCGTTCCCGCCCGAGCGGCTGGTCACCGTGCTGGTCGGGGACGCCTCGGTGATCGCCGACCAGGTCAAGGAGCTCGGCATCGGCGAGGTCACCGTCGTCACCAGCTGACGCGACCTCCTCCGAGTGGCATCCGAGGAAAGCTTTGGGGGCCCGGCAGCAGTGTCTGCCGGGCCCTCACCCGTTCGCCGAAATTCCGTTGCGCGCCCCTGCGGCGTCGTGGGTTGATATCCCCGTCGCACCGCGCGGCAGCCGAACGGACGGACGGAGAGGAGGCGGTCACCATGCGGGTCGAGCACCCAGCCAGGCGCGTCTGCGCCCAGCGCTCCCCGAGGCTGTCCCGCCTCTCGCTGCGCCGTCGCCGTCGCACCGCCTGAGCGCGCCGCCCACCAGCCTGCGCGCCCACCCCGTACTTCCCGAGCCACGCCGGACGCTTCGCGTGGCACCACCGATTCACCAGCTGACCGACGCACCAGTTCACCGGTCACGGAAACCACGACGAGTCCTAGGCTGGACTTGTCGACACTCAGGGGGTCCTTCCACCATGTCGTACACCGAGGTACCCGGCGCTCGCGTCCCGATCCGGATGTGGGCCGACCCGGCCACCGTCGAGGGCGCGGCCATGCAGCAGCTGCGCAACATCTCCACCCTGCCCTGGCTGCACGGCCTGGCCGTGATGCCCGACGTCCACCTGGGCAAGGGCGCCACCGTCGGATCGGTCATCGCGATGAAGGGCGCCGTCTGCCCGGCCGCCGTCGGCGTGGACATCGGCTGCGGGATGAGCGCGGTGAAGACCTCGCTCACCGCGAACGACCTCCCCGAGGACCTGAGCCGGCTGCGCTCGAAGATCGAGCAGGCGATCCCGGTCGGGCGCGGCCTGCACAGCGAGCCGGTGGACCCGCGCCGGCTGCACGGTTTCGGCTCGGCACGGTGGGACGACTTCTGGGGCCGCTCCGAAGCGATCGCCCCTGCGGTCAAGTTCCGGCTCGAACGTGCCACCCAGCAGATGGGAACGCTCGGATCCGGCAACCACTTCGTCGAGTTCTGTCTCGACGGTGAGGGTTCCGTCTGGCTGATGCTGCACTCCGGCTCGCGCAACATCGGCAAGGAGCTCGCGGAGCACCACATGACGGTCGCCCGCTCCCTGCCGCACAACCAGGGCATCGTCGACCGCGACCTCGCCGTCTTCATCGCGGACACACCGCAGATGAACGCCTACCGCCAGGACCTGTTCTGGGCGCAGGAGTACGCCAAGTACAACCGCTCGGTCATGATGGCGCTCTTCCAGGACGTGGTCCGCAGCGAGTTCCGGCGCGCGAAGGTCACGTTCGACGAGGTCGTCACCAGCCGGCATGACGACGGTCAGGGTGCGCCGACGACGGTCGAGTACCGCCCGGGCGTCATCAGCTGCCATCACAACTACGTGAGCGAGGAGCGGTACGACGGCGCCGACCTGCTGGTCACCCGCAAGGGCGCGATCAGCGCGGGCTCGGGGGAGTGGGGGATCATCCCCGGCTCGATGGGTACCAGTTCGTTCATCGTGCGCGGGCTGGGCAACCCGGCCTCGTTCAACTCCGCCTCGCACGGCGCCGGCCGGAAGATGAGCCGGACGGCGGCGAAGAAGCGGTTCACCACGCGGGACTTGGAGGAGCAGACCAAGGGCGTGGAGTGCCGCAAGGACGCGGGCGTCGTGGACGAGATCCCGGGGGCGTACAAGTCGATCGACAAGGTCATGGAGCAGCAGCGGGACCTTGTGGAGATCGTGGCGGAGCTGAAGCAGGTCGTTTGCGTGAAGGGGTGAGGTTGCGCCCGCTCAGGGGAGGGCTCCGGTGGTTGCCGGGGCCCTTCTTCACGTGTCTGAGGAATCCGGGCTACCCGCCGACAGGCGCCAGTGACCGCATGCTGATGCTCTTGCCTGGCCCGTTGGCCTCATGAACCACACTGGGTCCCAGTGCGTTCATCAGGGCTGTCCTCGTCAGTATCTCGGCAATCTCGGTTATCCGGGAAATATTGGCGTCGGGTGATATGAAGCCAAGCTTCGCAAGGAGATTTCCACATTGCGCGTAGACCTCGACGTCTGTCACCAGGGCGTCGTGAACAGACACTTTGAGCGTTCGTTCGGAGGCTTCGTTGCACAATCCCTGAAGGCTCTGGTATTCCGCAGTCGCCCTGTAGAAGCGGATGGCTTGCTTGACGGCACTGTTCCCTCCTACAGGGGACTGTAGCGCGAAGCTGAGATCTATGGCTTGAATCAGCTCCAAGCCACCCTCTTTATAGGATGCCCAGTGACAGCCGTACCCATCGCTCGTGGGGAACCGCAGGTCGCCCACGGTATCGAGTCGTGCCAGGGTCGCCTCGTCCAGTAGCGTGCAGGGCGCGGCCACGCTCTGGTAAGGGCTCCCGTGCGGGGCCAGTGTGGTTCCCCAATCCTGGACTCCAAGCCTGGCCTCCACACGTGGAACCGGCGTTCTCTGCACCGCGGTGGTGACTGTTTCGCCGCCGAGTGTCAACATGGCCACGGGAAGAAGTGCAACCAGTGTCTTCCCGGCTATCAGCGTCCTTTTCGGGAGCCGCCGATGGAGCTGCGCAGACATGTTCTGATATTGAGTGGAGAACCTGATTGGGTCATGCCACCAAGAACGAGGCGCTGGCCGCGCGGCTGTGTGCCCGACGGGCAGCAGTCGGCCTGGCGGCCCGGAGCCCGACAAGGTGACCAACCGGTCCTGTAGGCGGCCGTGTCTGAACTGGTACGTGCCACCGGTCTGTCGTAGAACGCCGCGCCGATGGGCGTCCGCGAGGAACGCCATGCCCGACCATGGCAGCCTTCCCCTCACGGCCAGCGCCAGGCGGGTTGCGGTAAATCTCCCCCAGGCGGAGAACGAAAGTCCGGAGATGAAGAAGGCCAACGCCGTCACGACTGCGGTCACGCCCCACTGTGTGGCGTTCCCCGTCTCCAAGCCGTTGACCTGTGAGATCCGCAGCACCCCCAAGGGCCCGATCAGCATCATCGCCAACCGCCACCTGGGGTGCCGCCCGCAAAAAATGCCGACCGAGCCGAATGCCAGAGCAATCCGCCGGTCAGCCCGCATGAGCGATGCCGGGCTGTTGGCCCTGGATGCATCAGTGGGGGCGTTGGATACGACGCGTAGCGCCAGCAGGGAAACACTGATTCCGATGATGACCCAGAGTGGTGCCGCAAAATTCGCCAGAAGAACGTCTTCGAGAATGAACAGGCCTGGGACGGCGAGCGTGGCACTACGCATCGCCACCCAGTCCGGTCGGAGCCCATATCGGATCGGTGCCGCAGCATGGCGTAGCGCGGCGAGTAATTCGAGGGCGACAAGGGGGGCATACCAAACGGAAATCCCCAGCCACAGTGGCATGTGCACACCCCGTAGCTCGACCGATGTGGGAATCGCGAGCCACTCGAGTAAAAACACAGCCAGGCCGCAGGCCGTCAGCAGCCCAAGCGCCGAAAAGGCCCGCTGGGTGGCCGGACTCCACTCCCACCAGGCGATGTCCCGGGAACCTCGATCACTCAGGTCACGGGCGAGCCAGGTCAGCCACCGCTGAGCCTCCTGGGCCCGCCACTCGCGACGCTTCCCGGGATCAGGCGGCAAGTCCACGTACACCGACGGGATCAGCTGGTCGAGCAGATGGTTTTCGAGCTCTTCCTTTCCGGGGAACCGCTCGGCATCCAACAGCTCGAACGGGTCGGCGGTGCTGTCGCTGTAAGCGGTCCGGGCCAGTGCGGTCATCAGCGGCGTGGACAGCACCTCGCTGAGCAGCTGGACTTGGCGGTCTCCCGGCTCCTGACGTAGACGTTCAAGGACCCGATCCCACTTGGTGTGAGAGGTGTCGCCCGGCAGCCTGCGCGTGGTGCGCGGTAGGTATCGGCCCAGATCGGCCAGCGTCAGCGGACTGAGCTCGACGACCGCCGAGGCGCTCATGACGGCCTGCAGTTCCTCCACCGCAGCCTGGTACTCCTCGGTCCGGCTGGTGAGCAGCAAGGGGCTGTCGCGGCTGAGGAATCTGCTGAGCGTCCTCAGGGCTTCCGGCTGCCGTTGTCGCGGCATCTCGTCCAGGCCGTCGAGTACCAGAAGCAGTCGCCGGGACCGGACCAACTCCTCGGCCATCGTGCGCCCGGAGGCAGCCAGTGCGGCCAACTCCGGCCGCTCGACCGCCAGACGGCCGGCCACCCACGCGTCCAGACTCAGGGCGGCCGGATCCCAGGAGGCGAGCCCCAGGAGTACCGGCACCGGATCACCGCTCTGGCGCTGCTTCAGATAGTCCAGGACGAACCAGAGCGCCAGCACGCTCTTGCCGGCCCCTGCCGGCCCGAGCACGACCAGCCGCCGCGACGGCACCTGCTGGAACACGCTGACGATGCCACTCACCTCCCCGCCCAGGTCGAGCGGCAGTTCACCGGCGTCATCTCCGCGGACGTTGGCCCAGTGGTCCGCCAGGGACGGGTCGGCGGAGTGCCAGCGCACGGTGAGCAGGGTGGGATCCTGCAGGCGGCGTAACAGGACCTCCTGTTCCCACTGCTCCTTCAGTGCCTCGGCCAGTCCCTCCGCGGCCAGGGCCAGCCTTCGCCGCAGCAACTCGGGCCGCTGGTAGAGCTTGCGCCACTGCCAGGTCACCTGAACGATCCGGATGGCCACTGCCCAGGAGACCAACCCTGCGGCGAGCAGCAGGTAGCCGCCCCCCTTGTTGATGTGTGTCGCTCCTTGCCAGAGCGGTGCCGCTCCGAAGGCGACAAGAACGGCCGCGACGGCGAACCATGCCGCCGCGGCCCGTCGGGAGATCGGCACTTGTTGGGCGTCGACGGAGACGTGCACACCGCCGTAGATCGTGCGCGCCTGGACCACGATGTCGGCATGGCTGCCGGAGAACTCATTGTGGGTGTCAGCGGATGAGTGCCGACTGTCCATCAAGTACGCGCCTTTGCAAGCAAGTTCACGGCAAAACCGGCAGTCATTGCAGCAGGGTACGACATCCGCCGCCAGGCGGGGACGGATGTGAGGAGGCGTCAGTCCGCCCGGCGCAGCAGCAGCGTGACGAAGCCGAACGTCCCCTGGTAGCCGCGCAGCCAGCCGTTGCGGTGGGCGGTGGCGATCTCCATCGCCTCGGCGGCGTCAGGGGAGTCGGGATTGTCGAGGGCCCAGGCGGCCAGCGAGCCCGTCCAGCACCACTCGTAGTCGTCGAGTTCGTGCTGGGTGCTCTGGTGGCCGTAGACGGGGACCCAGCCGGCGGCGGTGACCTTGTCGACGAGGGTGGCGAGGTTGTCGAACTCGTCGATGGCGCCGCCGAAGGCTGCGGCGGCGGCCTCGGTGGGCGGGGTCTGCCAGTAGCCCTCGCCGACCATGACGGTGCCGCCGGGTGCGAGGTGGCGGCGGGCTGCGTCGAGGGTGGGGAGCAGGCCGCCGAAGGCGTGCGTGGCGCCGACGCTGAGGATCAGGTCGTAGGGGTGCGCGGCGGTGTACTCGGCGGCCGGCCGGTGGTGCAGGCCGAGGCGCCGGATCACCCCTGCGCGTTCGGCGGTCTCGCGGGCCGCGGTCAGGCCGGCCGCGTCGATGTCGACGCCGTCGGCGGTCAGCTGCGGGTGCGTGGCCAGGGCACGGATCAGCCAGGTGGCCTCGCCGCAGCCGAGGTCGAGGACGCGCTCGTCGCCGCGCCGCACGGCTCGCCTGAGCAGGGTCGCGACGCTCTCGTCACTCAGCGGCGCGGCGATGGGGTGATCGGCGTGAGTGATCCGGAAGCGCTTCGAAGTGTCCATCACTCCAGCCTCCCAGCCGTCCGCCGGCCCCGCACCCGATTTCGCCGCACCGTGACTGACGGCCGGTCAGGTGCCATCCGGGTAGGCGCTCAGGCGCCGTCCACGTAGGCCGCCGACATCTCGCGCCGGCGCAAGCCGAGGCGTTCGTAGAGGCGGATCGCGGCCGCGTTGGTCGCGTGCACCATCAGGCCGGCCCGGCCGCAGCGCCGGAGCATCGCGTCGAGGATGAGGCGGCAGGCGGCCTCGGCCTGGCCGCGGCCACGGCCGTACTCGGGGTCGGCGACGACGCCCGCCAGCAGACCTATCTCGGGGGCGCTCCAGGCGTCGGCCGCGAGCGCGGTGAGCCGACCGGTCTCGTCGTGCACCCCGGCCCAGGCGGTGGCGCCGGGGCGCAGCGGGTGGGCGTAGGAGGTGGGGAAGACCCGGTCGATCAGCTCGCCGGCCCCGGTGAGTTCGGAGCGCTCCAGCAGCCGGACGCCACCGGGCACGGCGAGGCCGTCCCCGGCGAGCTCCATCCAGTGGAACGGCGGTACGTCGCGCAGTTCGGGGAGCTCACGGAGCAGCTCGGCCACCAGCGCGGCGTCGGCGATCACGCGGTACGTCGGCCCCGCCTCGGCCAGCGCGTGCCGGACCAGCTTCGCGACGGCGGCGACCGGCCCGCGGACGGCGAGCCGGTTGGGACCGGAGAGCGCGGGGGAGGCGACGGCCACCGCGCCGTCCAGCGCCCAGGCGCGGACGCCGGGCACGGTGAGGCCCTGGCCGGCCCAGAGCAGCAGGCCGTCGTCCTCGGCGGCTTCACGCAGGGCGGTCGGCGTCTGGAGTTCGATCATCGGACGAGTGTGCCAGTAGACGTCGAAGGGGCGCCCCGCCTTTTCGGCGGGACGCCCCTTCGGAAACCCGTGAACGCGGGTCGGTCGGTCAGACCGCCTTGGTCAGGGCACCTCGGTCAGACCGCCTCGGGCAGCGCGTCGAGGCCCTCCCGGACCATCTTGGCGAGCCGGTCCAGCGCGGCGTCCGCGCCGTCGGCGTCGGAGGCCAGCACGACCTCCTCGCCACCCTCGGCGCCCAGTGCCAGCAGGCCCAGCATCGAGGCGGCGTTGACCGGGGCGCCGCCGTTCTTGGCGATGGTGACGGGCACGCCGACGGCGGCGGCCGCCCGCACGAAGACCGAGGCGGGACGGGCGTGCAGGCCCTCGGGCCAACCGATGGTGACGCGGCGCTCAGCCATGAGACGTGCCTTTCAGGTGGTGCTGCTTGTCCGGTACTGCTTGTCCGGTACTAACGACATGTTGTCTAGACCATTCTGGCACGGGTGGCAGGCAACCGGGACCGCCCTACCCGGACCGCCCTGCCGGGCCGCCTCACCGGAGACTGCCGAGCGGCCGGCCCCTCCAGCCTGCCGCGCCCGCCGGCGGCAAGCCATCCGCCCCGCCGCCGGATAGCCTGGCGCCTGTGGACGACCCGCACGGCGCGCAGCCCGACGACCCGCACGGCTACCCCCAGCACTGGGAGGCCGACATCCTGCTGCGTGACGGCGGGACCGCGCGGATCCGGCCGATCACCCCCGCCGACGCCGATCGCCTGGTGGAGTTCTACGCGCAGGTCTCGGACCAGTCGAAGTACTTCCGCTTCTTCGCCCCTTATCCCCGGCTCTCGGCGCGCGACGTCCAGCGCTTCACGCACCACGACTACGTGAACCGGGTCGGGCTCGCCGTGGTCGTCCGCGACCGCTTCATCGCCACCGTCCGCTACGACCGGATCGACGCCACCGGCCGCCCCAGCACCGACGGCACCGAGGCCGAGGTCGCGTTCCTGGTGCAGGACGCCCACCAGGGCCGCGGCGTGGCCTCCGCGCTGCTGGAACACATCGGCGCCGTGGCCCAGGAGCGCGGCATCCGCCGGTTCGTCGCCGAGGTGCTGCCGGAGAACCGGAAGATGGCGAAGGTCTTCACCGACGCCGGCTACACCCAGCGCCGCAGCTTCGCCGACGGTGTGGTGCACCTGGAGTTCGACCTGGAGCCCACCGCCGCCTCGCTCGCCGTCATGCGGGCCCGCGAGCACCGGGCCGAGGCCCACTCGGTGCAGCGACTGCTCGCCCCTCGCTCGGTGGCGGTGATCGGCGCCTCCCGCAACGAGCTGTCCGCCGGCCGTGCGCTGCTGCGCGCGCTGGCCGGCGGCTTCACCGGCCCGGTGTACGCGGTGAACAGCTCCGCCCCGCCCGGCGCGGTGCTGGACGGCTTCGAGGTGTACCGCTCGGTGCTGGAGATCCCGGGGCCGGTGGATCTCGCGCTGATCGCGGTGCCCGCGCAGGCCGTTCCGCGGGTGGTCGGCGAGTGCGGCGCGCACGGGGTGCGCGGCCTGGTCGTCGTGACGGCCGGCTACGCGGAGACCGGGCCGGCCGGACGTGACCGCCAGCGCGCCCTGGTGCGCCAGGCCCGCGCGGCCGGCATGCGGGTGATCGGCCCGAACGCCTTCGGGCTGCTCAACACCGCGCCCGAGCATCCGCTGAACGCCTCGCTCGCGCCGATCCTGCCCGCGGCGGGGCCGTTCGGGATCTTCTGCCAGTCCGGCGCGATCGGGGTGGCGCTGCTGGAGGCGGCGCACCGGCGCGGGCTGGGCGTCTCCTCGTTCGCCTCGGTCGGCAACCGGGCCGACGTCTCCGGCAACGACCTGCTGCAGTACTGGGAGGAGGACCCGGCCACCCGGGTGGTGCTGCTCTACCTGGAGTCCTTCGGCAATCCGCGCAAGTTCACCCGGATCGCCCGCCGCCTCGCCTCGACCAAGCCGATCGTGGTGGTCAAGGGGGCCCGGCACACCGGCAGCCTGCCGCCCGGCCACGCGGTGCCGCCGACCGCCACCGGTCTGCAGGACGCGACCGTGGACGCGCTCTTCCAGCAGGCCGGGGTGATCCGGGTGGACACCATCACCGAGCTCTTCGACACCGGGGAGCTGCTGGCCCGCCAGCCGCTGCCGGCCGGCGACCGGGTCGCGGTGGTCGGCAACTCCGACTCGCTCGGCCTGCTCACCCACGACGCCTGCCTCAGCGCGGGGCTGCGCCCGCGCACGCCGGTGGACCTGACCACGGCGGCCACCGGCGAGAACTTCCGGATCGCGCTGGAGACCGCGCTGCGCGACCCGGCGGTGGACGCGGTGATCGCGGTCGCGATCCCGCCGCTCGCGACGCCGAGCGTCGCCTACCGGGACGAGCCGACGCTGCCCGGCACCGACCCGGAGGTCGGCGAGGGCCTGCTGGCCGCCGCGGCCGTCGCGCACCAGTTGGACAAGCCGCTGCTGCTCACCCATCTCGCGCTGGCCGACCTGCCGCCGCTGCTGGCCGCCGCCGACGCCCCCGTCCCGGCCTACCCCGCGCCCGAGCGGGCCGTGCACGCCCTGGCACACGCCGTGCGCTACGGCGCCTGGCGGCGTGGCTACGAGGCCGCCGAGCAGACCGCGCGGGTGCCCGAGCTGGACCGGACGGACCCGCAGGCCGCCCGCCGGCTGGTCGAGCGGGCACTGGACACCCGGACCGCCACGGCCGCCCGCACCCAGCCCGGCGGCGCCCGCTTCACGCTGCCCGACGCCGATGCGGCCGAGCTGCTCGGCTGCTACGGCATCGACGTCCAGCAGGCGCTGCCCGCGCCCGATGAGGAGGCGGCCGTCCAGGCGGCGGCCCGGTTCGGTTACCCGGTCGCGCTCAAGGCCACCGCCCCCCACCTGCGCCACCGCCCCGACCTGGGCAGCGTCCGGCTCGACCTGATGGAGGAGGACGGGCTGCGCCGGGCCTACCAGGAGCTGTCCGCCCGGCTCGGCGGCGCGGCCCGGGCCCAGCTGGTGATCCAGCGGATGGCCGCCCGCGGGGTGGACACGGTGATCGGCGCGGCGCTGGACCCGGCGGTCGGCGCGATCCTCTCGTTCGGGCTCGCGGGTGCCCCGGCCGAGCTGCTCGGGGACGTCTCGCACCGGCTGATCCCGGCCACCGACGCCGAGGTCGCGGCGCTGGTCCGCGAGGTCAGGGCGGCCCCGCTGCTGTTCGGCTGGCGCGGCGCCGACCCGGTGGACACCGGCGCCCTGGAGGAGCTGCTGCTGCGGGTCTCCCAGCTGGTCGAGGAGCTGCCCGAGGTGGCCGCAGTCGAGCTCGAACCGGTCGTGGTGGCCCGGCACGGGCTGGCGGTGCTGGCGGCGAGAGTACAACTGGCGCCGCTGCCGGTCCGCAGCGATCTGGGCCCGCGCAGCATGAGCACCCTGTAACCTTCCTGGGTTGCGCCCTTCCGTCCGGCGGCCGGTTGCCCGGCCGGTGCGGAAGACCGGCGCAGTTCGGCCCGCTGCGTCGGCGGGGCATGCCAGGATGGAGTTATGGCGAAGACCGGTACCACCACCACGCAGGACCTGCGCTCGGCGATCGAGCGCAGCGGCTACTACCCGGCGCTGGTCTCCGAGGCGGTCGAGTCCGCGGTGGGCCCGGAGCCGATCACCTCCTACCTGGTCCACCAGGAGACCACCTTCGACGCCAACGAGGTCCGCCGACACGTCACCGTCCTGGTGCTGACCCCGACCCGGTTCGTGGTGAGCCACACCGACGAGCAGGCCGCCGACGCGACCAGCCCGGTGCCGTACGCGACCACCTCGACGGAGAGCGTGCGGCTGGACCGGATCGGCTCGGTGGTGCTCAGCCGGATGGTCGCCAATCCGGAGACGTACACCCCCGGCACGCTGCCGCGCGAGGTGGTGCTGACCATCGGCTGGGGCGCCGTGCAGCGGATCGACCTGGAGCCGGCCGGCTGCTCGGACCCGAACTGCGAGGCGGACCACGGCTACACCGGTTCGTCCACCGCCGACGACCTGTCGCTGCGGGTCAGCGAGGCGGGGGACGGTCCGGAGACGGTGGCCCAGGCGCTGGTATTCGCCCGGGCGCTGTCCGAGGCCACCATCAGCGGGGCCTGATCACCCACATGACGTCGCACCACCTGCCTTACGAACACGACGCCTTCGAGCTGCTCGACCCGGCCGACGCGCCCGCCCCCGGATACGGCAGCGGCTCGCTGAGCGACCTGCTGCCCTCGGTCGCGGCGGGCCTGGGCGTGCCCGGGTTCACCAGCACGCTGCCGATCGCCCCCGCCGACCGGGTCTGCGTCTTCCTGGTGGACGGCATGGGCTGGGAGCTGATCCGTCGCCATCCGGAGTACGCCCCGTTCCTGCACTCGCTGCTCGGCGGCTCGCTCGGCGGGACCGGGCGTCCGCTCACCGCGGGCTTCCCGTCCACCACGGCGACCTCGCTCGCCTCGGTCGGCACCGGGCTGCCGCCGGGCGTGCACGGCCTGGCCGGCTACACGGTCGCGATCCCGGGCCGGAACCAGCTGATGAACCAGCTGCGCTGGCAGCCCCCGGTCGATCCGCGGGAGTGGCAGCCGTACCCGACCGTCTTCGAGCGGGTCCACGCGGCCGGCGTGTCGGCCAGCCAGGTCTCCTCGCCGCTCTTCGCGCAGACCCCGCTGACCCGGATCGCGCTCTCCGGCGGCCAGTTCCTCGGCCGCACCACCGGCGAGGAGCGGATGGACCTGGCGGCCAGTCAACTGGCCGCCAGTGACCGAGCGTTGGTCTACACGTACGTCAGCGAGCTGGACGGCATGGGCCACCGGTACGGGGTCGACTCGGACGAGTGGCGGATGATGCTGAACACCGTCGACCGGCTCGCGCTGCGTCTCGCCGAGCAGCTGCCGCCGCGTTCGGCGCTGTACGTGACGGCCGACCACGGCATGATCGACATCGCCCCGGAGGACCGGATCGACTTCGACGACGACTGGGAGCTGAGTGCGGGCGTCGCCCTGCTCGGCGGCGAGGCCCGCGCCCGGCACGTCTACGCGGTGCCGGGCGCGGCCGCCGACGTGTTCACGGTCTGGAGCGAGGTGCTCGGCGACCGGATGTGGGTGGCCACCCGCGACCAGGCGATCGAGGCCGGCTGGTTCGGCCCGGCGGTGGACGACCGGGTGTACCACCGGATCGGCGACGTGGTGGCGGCCGCCCGGGACGACGTCGCGGTGATCGCCTCGCGCGGCGAGCCGGGGGAGTCCGCGATGACCGGGCTGCACGGTTCGATGACCCCGGTCGAGCAGTTCGTGCCGCTGCTCGAAGTGCGCACCTGACGGTGCCGCGCTGCCCCTGATCTGCCCGCTGTTCCCCCGCCTGACGAAAGGCCCACGCTCCACCCATGGCTGACCTGGTGTTCTTCTCGGGGACGATGGACTGCGGCAAGTCGACGCTCGCGCTGCAGATGAACCACAACCATGCCGCCCGCGGCCGGCAGGGGATCATCTTCGCCCGGCACGACCGGGCCGGCGCCTCCACCATCTCCAGCCGGCTCGGCCTGCGCGCCGAGGCGGTCGAGGTGACCGAGGGGTTCGAGTTCCAGCACTACGTCGTCCAGCTGCTCTCGGCGGGCGGCAAGGTCGATTACCTGATCTGCGACGAGGCCAACTTCTACACGGCCGAGCAGGTGGACCAGCTCGCCCGGGTCGTCGACGAGCTGGGCATCGACGTCTTCACCTTCGGCATCACCACCGACTTCCGCACCCGGCTCTTCCCCGGCTCGCAGCGGCTGCTCGAACTGGCCGACCGGGTGGAGATCCTGCAGGTCCAGGCGCTCTGCTGGTGCGGAGCCCGAGCGACCCACAACGCCCGTACGGTCGGCGGCGTGATGGTCGTCGAGGGACCGCAGGTGGTGGTCGGCGACGTCGCGGTGAGCGAGGACGAGGTCGGCTACGAGGTGCTCTGCCGCCGCCACCACCGGCGCCGGCTCACCGCCGCGACCGCCCGGGCAGCCACGCTGAGCCCGGACGTGCTGCCGTTCGAGAAGTCCGAGAAGAACTAGAAGCACGAGAAGTACTGACTGGCTCCGGCCGGACAGGACCTACGGCAGCCGCACGATCGAGAACCGCCCGCCCTCCGGATCGGCCAGCCTGGCGACCCGGCCGTACGGCGTGTCGTGCGGCTCCACCAGCAGCGCGCCGCCCAGCTCCAGGCACTGGCGGACGGTCCGGTCCACGTCGCCGACCGCGAAGTAGACCCGCCAGCGCGGCGGGCCGTCCCGCAGGTCGGTGGTCTGCTTGATCCCGGCCACGCGGTGTCCCTCCACCTGGAGCGTGGCGTCCTCCTCGCCGCGGGCCACTGCGGAGGGGTCCGCGTGGACCACCGCGCGGCCGAGCACCGAGCCGTAGAACGCGGCGGCCAGCGGCTCGTCGTTGGTCACCAGCTCGTTCCAGACCGGCGCGCCCGGCTCGCCGACCACCTCCCAGCCGAGGTGCTCCTCGCCCTCCCAGAGGCCGAAGAACGCGCCCGACAGGTCGGCCGCGATGGTCAGGCGTCCGGCCTGCTCGGACTGCAGCGGCCCGACGGCGACCGTGCCGCCGCACTCGCGCACCCGCGCCGAGACCTCGTCCGCGCTGTCCACCGCGAAGTAGGTGGTCCACTCGGTCGGCAGCGCGAGCTCCGGCGGCGCCACACCGATGCCGGCCACCTTGGCCCCGTTCAGGCTGGCCCGGACGTAGCAGCCCAGCTCGGTCGGCCCGGGGGTGAAGCTCCAGCCGAGCAGTGCGCCGTAGAACCGCTCGGCGTGTTCGAGATCATGGACCATCAGGCTCACCCAGCAGGGCGAACCGTGCGCCACCCGGACCTTCACCGCAGTCATCACAGCCTCCTCGCGGGGCATCCGGCCCGGCGGCGCGGGCCCCAGGCCCAGATGGTCCCACCTGGGGGAGCGACACACCGGGCGACGGGGCGGAAATCATGGCAAAGAGCGCACAAAGGAGCACGGAGCGCCACCCGGCGACCGCCATCGGAGTGCATCAGGCAGCAGAATGGCGGACATGGACAACATCTCTCCGCTGATCTCCGCCGAAGAGCTGGCCCGCGTGCTGGCGGGCGAGCGCCCGCCGGTGTTGCTGGACATCCGCTACCAGCTGGCCGCCATGGCGGGCGGCGCCCCGTCCGGCGCCGACGAGTACGCGGCCGGGCACCTGCCCGACGCGTCCTTCCTCGACCTGGACCGCGACCTGGCCGGCCCGCCCGGCGCTGCCGGCCGGCACCCGCTGCCGGATCCGGAGCTGCTCGGCGCGGCGCTGCGCCGCGCGGGTGTCCGGGCCGACCGCCCGGTGGTGGTGTACGACGCGGGGCCGGCGACCTCGGCCGCCCGCGCCTGGTGGCTGCTGCGCTGGGCCGGCCACCGGGAGGTCCGGGTGCTCGACGGCGGGCTCGCCGCATGGCGGGCGGCGGGGCAGCCGGTGAGCAGCGAGCAGCCGCGGCCGGCCGAGGGCGACTTCAAGCCGGTGCCCGGTGGGCTGCCGACGCTGGACGCGGACCAGGCGGCGGAGCTCGCGCGCACCGGGCTGCTGCTGGACGCCCGGGCCGGCGAGCGCTACCGCGGTGAGGTCGAGCCGCTGGACCCGCGTGCGGGGCACATCCCCGGTGCGGTCAGTGCGCCGACCTTCGAGAACAACGGCCCGGACGGCCGGTTCCGCTCCGCCGCCGAGTTGGCCGAGCGCTTCGCGGCGCTGGGGGTCGAGCCTGACGCGGACCCGCAGGTCGGGGTCTACTGCGGCTCAGGCGTGACGGCGGCCCACCTGGCACTGGCGCTGGAGCTGACCGGGCGTCAGGCGGTGCTGTACCCGGGCTCCTGGAGCGAGTGGTCGCGCGACCCGCAGCGCCCGGCCGCGACCGGCGCCGAGCGCGGCTGACCGCAGAGCGCGGCTGATCGTAGAGCACGGCTGACCGTAGAGCAGACCGGCACAGGGCGGCCGCAAGCGGCAGAAGCGGCTCGGCCGCCCTCGCTCTCACGGGTGGCCGAGCCGGCAGCTCCGAGAAGTCGGTCAGTCGGATTTCTTCCGGCGGCTGCCGAAGACGATCTCGTCCCAGCTGGGCACGGTGGCCCGGCGGCCGGGCCGGACGCCGTCCGCCTCGGCCTGCCGGTCGGTGGTACCGACCAGTCGCTCGCGGTGCGGGGCGACCGCGCGCGGCATCAGGATGTCCGCGTACGCCGAGCCGGCGCCGACCACGGGTGCGGCAGCCGCAGCGGCGGCGGCCGGCTCCTCGACCACCTCGCCTTCCTCGACCACCGGGGCGGCCTCGATCGCGGACGGGCTCACCGCGAGGTCGCCGCGGAAGGCGGGGACCACGTCCAGCAGGCTGGTCAGCGAGTCACGGGCCTCGGCGGTCGCCGCGGTCGCGGTGGCCTCGCGGGCCGGCAGCCGATCGGGCGCCGACATGATCCGGTCCGCCGAGGGGCGCTCGATCATGGGACGCAGCGGGCGGTCGTGCGGGAGCCGGGCGATCCGCGGGATGAACGGGAAGACCGACTCCTCCTCGCGCTCGACGTTCTCGCCGATCAGCGCGCGGGCCTCGTCGTCGTTCGGCTGGACCAGTCGCCGCGGCGGGTCGTACGTCCAGCACGCGGTGCGGCCCTCGCCGTCCGAGCGGTAGGAGAGGGAGACCTCCCAGGTGCCGTCGTCGCGACGCCAGGAGTCCCAGCGCTCGGTCTCCTTCTCGGCACCGCGCAGCACCAGGCGTTCGGCCACGGCCTCGCCGAGCTGCGGGCCGGTGGACTCGCCGGGGCGGCGGACCGGGGTCTTGCGGGCCCGCTCGGCCATGAAGGCACGCTCGGCCAGCACCGGGCCCTCGAAGCGGCGCACCCGATCGACGGAGATGCCGGCGGCCTGGGCGACCTCCTCCGCGGAGGCACCGGCTCGTATCCGCGCCTGGATGTCACGCGGACGGAGGTGGCTCTCGACCTCGATCTCGATCTGGCCGAGGCGCGGCCGGTCGCCGCGGATCGCGGCGCGTAGGCGCTCGTCGATCGGGAGGGTGAACTCCGTACTGTCGGCAGCCTTGAGCACCAGCCGTGTGCCGTCGTTGCTGACGGCCACAACCCGCAGTTCGGGCACGGTTACCTCCCGGGTGGTGCCTGCCGACGTCACCTGCGTCGCTGCTCCCGTACTGAGTGTGGCCTGCCCACTGGCGAGTTGCCACAACCTTGCAGAGTTCTTCGGCGTGTCGGACTTCCGTCCGGTCACACCGCTGTGGCACGGTGGCCTGTTCGCCGCGTCGCACTGTGACGCCGCGTCAGAGCCTTCCGGCCCTTCCCCGCACGTGGATGTGGAGCGACGGTTCGGGTCGAGCGCCGCCGTGCGTGCCCGGTACTGCGGTCCCCGTAGCGAATGCCGGTCGAATGGCAGTCGAGAGGATGACCGAAGGCTCAGGCTCCACGAACAGTACTCCATTCGTGGCATCCACAGGGGCGGCTCGCCGCTCAAGTCTCCCGCGATTCACGGGAATCTCAAGAGTGAGGACTCCGATGGGGGGTCGCCGATCAGTTGACGGTGATCATCTTCACATATATCGACCGCAAGGAACCGGATTTTCGACCCTTGTGTCCTTCTTTGTGCACAATGGGCGGGCTTATCTGATTGATGGACGAACTTGACGATGTGTGGATCAGGACTGTGGACCGAGGGGCACTGATGCCGGAGCAGAAGGGGGAGCAGAAGGAGCGCACTGCTGCCGGGGAGCAGGAACGCTCGCCGGGTGGGGGGAATACCGGTGAGAACTCCTCCGGCGGTCGGCGGATCGAACTCAGTGTGGCCCAGGTCGCGGCGAGTGCGCTGGCGGCCGTGGTCGGCGCCGTGCTGGCCTCCGAGCTCGGTGTGTACGGGACGATCATCGGTGCGGCGGTGGTCAGCATCGGCGCCACCACCGGTGGCGCGGTCTTCCAGCACCTGTTCCGCCGCACCGGTGAGCAACTGCGCGAGGTGACGGATCGCGGCCCTGCCAGGACGGTGAACGGGCTCCAGCAGGTGCCGCTCACCGAGACAGCCCCGCTGCCGGCCGCCTGGCTGCCCGACGCGCCGACCGGGCCGGACGCGCAGCCCGTCGCGGACGGGTCCTGGAACGACGCGTCCTGGAATGACGGGGCCTGGAACGAGGCGACGGTGCAGCGCGCCGGCCGCCGCTGGGGCTGGAAGGGCTACGCCGCGGTCTCCGCGCTGGTCTTCGCGCTGGCGATGACGCCGATCGTGGTCGTCGAGCTCGCCGCGGGCAAGAACCTGCACTCCATCACCACCGGCGAGGACGGCGGCGGCACCTCGATCCTTCCGCGCGGGCAGAAGCCGCGGCCGGAGCCCGTCGTCCCCGGTGGCGGCGCGGCGGCCTCGCCGTCGGGGATCCCGGGCTCGTCGGGAGCGCCGAGCGCGCCCCGCGGCTCCGGCGCACCGGACGCGACGCCCTCGGGCGGCGCGACCCCCTCGACCACCCGGAGCACCTCGCCGAGCGGCACGCCGAGCACCTCGCCGAGCGGCACTCCGTCGGTGTCGCCGAGCACGACGCCGCCGCCGACCGGGTCCGCGACGCCGAGCACACCGGCCGGCACGAGCCCGGCTGCGACGCCCGACCGGGGCACGCCGGCGCCGGGCACCGCGGGCGGCGCCGCGTCCGGCGCGCCGACCGGCGCCGGTCAGGGAACCCGGCAGGCACCCCCGGCCGCCGGGGCCACGCCCGGCGCCGCGGCGTCCTGAGCCCCGCCCGGCCTCGTCCCGGCCGGTGCCGTTACTTGCCGAGCACCCGGCGCAGGTAGTCGTTGGCGAACCGGCGCTCGGGGTCGACCCGGTCGCGCAGCGCGGTGAAGTCGCCGAAGTGCGGGTAGACGCCGGCCAGGTACTCGGCGTCCCTGGTGTGCAGCTTGCCCCAGTGCGGGCGGCCCTGATGTGCCGTCATCAGCTGCTCCACCGCGGTGAAGTAGCCCTGGTCGGCGGTGCCGCGGTACAGGTGGACGGCGATGTAGACGCTGTCGCGCCCGCTCGCGGTGGAGAGCCACAGGTCGTCGGCGGGCGCCGTGCGCACCTCCACCGGGAAGCTGATCTGCCAGTCGTTCCGCTCGACCAGCGCCTTCAGCTCGCGCAGCACGGTGACGGCCGCCGCGCGTGGCACGGCGTACTCCATTTCGGTGAATCGCACCTTGCGGGGACTGGTGAAGACCTTGTAGGCGACGTCCGTGTAGGTCCGCTCCGACCAGGCCCGGCTGGCCACCGCCGCGATGGTCGGGATGCTCTTCGGCACGGCCCGGCCGACCCGGCAGGCCGCCTCCCAGACCGTGTTGGAGAGGAAGTCGTCGTCCAGCCAGGCCTTGACGGCGGGCAGCGGCGCGGCCGGCCCCTGGCTGCGGTTGTTGCGCTTGGTGCTGCAGCGGTCGGTGTGCGGGAACCAGTAGAACTCGAAGTGCTCGTTGACCGCCGTCAGCTGTTCGAAGTCCTGGATCACCCGGTCGAACGGCATCGGCATCTCGTGCGCGGTCAGCAGGAACGCCGGCTCGATCGCGAGGGTGATCGCGCTGATCACGCCGAGCGCACCCAGGCCGAGCCGGGCGCCCTGGAACAGCTCGGGCTCCTCGGTCGGCGAGCAGTGCCGGACGGTGCCGTCGGCCAGCACGATCTCCAGCGCGCGGATCTGCGCGGCCAGCGAGGCGGAGTCCCGGCCGGTGCCGTGGGTGCCGGTGCTGGTCGCGCCGGCCACCGTCTGCACCTCGATGTCGCCCATGTTGGTCAGCGACCGGCCGGCCGCGGCGAGCAGCCGGTTGAGCCTGGCGAGCGGCAGGCCGGACTCGACCGTGACGGTCCCGGCCTCGCGGTTCAGCTCCCGCACCGCGGTCAGCGCGTCCGGGCGGACCAGGACGGCGTCGGTGGGCGCGGCTATCGCGGTGAAGGAGTGCCCGGAGCCGACCGCCTTCACCGCGCGGCCCTGCTCGGCGGCCCGCCGGACCACCGCGGCCAGCTCCTCGGTGGAGCCGGGGACGGTCACCTCGGCGGGGTCGGCGCTCTGGTTGCCCGCCCAGTTGCTCCAGCGGCCGGCGGTGACGGTGGCGGGCATGCGTAGACCTCCTGCGACGGGCTGAGCGCGTTACCGGTCGGTAGTGGGAACGGAGCCTAGCCACGCGCGCCCGACTGGTCTACGCCTCGAACCGACCCGGCCCCGGCCCGCTCCTGCTCAGCGCCCGACTCAGCACTGCTCAGCGCTCAGCGCCCGACTCAGTACTGCTCAGCGCTCAGTGCCCGGCCGGTACGGCTTCGCCGGCCGGCTCGGCGTCCCGGGTCCGCAGCCAGCGCCCGCCCGCCAGCGCGGTGACCGCGCCGAACACGGCCGCGGTGAACGGCACCCAGTAGCCGGCGGCCGCACCCGAGGAGTCGACCACCAGGCCGGCCACCGAGGAGCCGGCCGCCAGGCCGAGCGCCAGCCCGGTGCCGGTCCAGGTCATGCCCTCGGTCAGCTGGGCGGCCGGCACCAGCCGTTCGACCAGCGCCATCGTGGTGATCATGGTCGGCGCGATCGAGAGCCCGGCTATGAAGAGCGCCCCGGCCAGCGCGAACAGGCCCGCGACCCCGGTGCAGAACATGGCGACCAGCACCAGCGGCACCAGGCTGACCGCCATCACACCTACACCGGACTGGAACCGCCGCGCGAGCGTGCCGCGCGGCCGCAGCGCGCCGAAGACCATGCCGGCCAGCCCCGAGCCGAGCGCGTAGACGGCCAGCACCAGGCTGGACGCCGAGGTGTGCCCCTGCTCCTGGGCGAAGGCCACCGTGACCACCTCGACCGAGCCGAAGATCGCACCGGTCGCGACGAAGGTCAGCACCAGCACCCGCAGCCCGGTCGAACTGATCGCCGAGCCGCCCGCGTGGTGGGCCGCCGGGTGCACCGGCGGTTCGGTGCGCCGCTGGGCGGTGAAGAGCACCACGCCGACGGCCAACAGCAGCCCGGCCATCATCACGCCGGCCTCCGGGAAGAGCGAGGTGGCCAGCCCGATCGACAGGATCGGCCCGACGATGAAGATCATCTCGTCGACCACCGACTCCAGCGAGTACGCGGTGTGCAACTTCGCCGGATCGTCCCGGTAGAGGTGCGCCCAGCGAGCACGGACCAGCGCGCCGGTGCTCGGCAGCAGGCCCATGCCGACCGCGCAGACGAAGAGCGCCCAGTCCGGTGCGCCGAACCGCGCGCAGAGCAGTAGCGCGACGGTGGCCAGCGTCATCAGCGCGGTGGCGGGCAGCGCCACCCGGCGCTGGCCGTGCCGGTCCACCAGCCGGGCTATCTGCGGGCCGAGCGCGGCGGCCGAGAGCGCCATGGTGGCCGACACCGCACCGGCCACACCGTAGGAGCCGCGCAACTGGGAGAGCATCGTGACGATGCCGATCCCGGTCATCGAGATCGGCAGACGGGAGATGAAGCCGGTGACGGAGAAGGCCAGGCTGCCCGGCGCGGTGAAGATCTGGCGGTAGCTGGACAGCAAGACGGCTCCGATGGCTGCGGTGAATGCGGTGTGCCGCTGGTGCACGCATGAGGGCACGCATGAGCACACGGTAGGTAAGGAACATCGTTCCCTCATACAGCTTACGAAGCCTGGCAACCGAGATACCGGTGACCGGAGATCCGGTCGGCCCGCGCGGCCCCGCCGGTCCGGGCCCGTGGCGCAGTGGCAGGATCGATGCATGCCCGACGCGCACACGCACCTCGACCCCGCCCCGTACGACGCCCTGCTGCTGCTCTCCTTCGGTGGCCCGGAGGCACCCGAGGACGTGGTGCCGTTCCTGGAGAACGTCACCCGTGGCCGTGGCATCCCGAAGGAACGGCTGGCCGAGGTCGGCAAGCACTACTTCCTGTTCGGCGGCGTCAGCCCGATCAACGCGCAGAACCGCGAGCTGCTCGCCGCGCTGCGCAAGGACTTCGCCGAGCACGGCCTGGACCTGCCGGTCTACTGGGGCAACCGGAACTGGGCCCCCTACCTGGTGGACACGCTGCGCGAGCTGGCCGCGGACGGCCACCGCCGGATCGCCGTGCTCGCCACCAGCGCGTACGCCGGCTACTCGGGCTGCCGCCAGTACCGGGAGAACCTCGCCGACGCACTCGCCACACTGGCCGCAGAGGGCGGCCCCGAGCTCACGGTCGACAAGCTGCGCCACTTCTACAACCACCCGGGCTTCGTCGAGCCGATGATCGAGGCCACGCTGGCCGCGCTCGCCGAGCTGCCGGCCGAGACCCGGGCCGGTGCGCGGCTGGCCTTCACCACCCACTCGATCCCCACCGCGATGGCGGCGAGCTCGGGCGCGCCCGACGACCCGGCCCGCGACACTCCCGGCGGCGCGTACGTGGCACAGCACCTGGAGGTGGCCGCGCTGATCGCCGCCGCCGTGGCAGCGGCGACCGGGGTCGCCGACCGCCCGTGGGAGCTGGTGTACCAGAGCCGCAGCGGGGCCCCGCACATCCCGTGGCTGGAGCCCGACATCTGCGACCACCTGGCCCAGCTGCGGGACGCCGGCGCACCGGCCGCGGTGATGGTCCCGATCGGCTTCGTCTCGGACCACATGGAGGTCAAGTACGACCTCGACACCGAGGCCGTCGCGAAGGCCGCCGAGCTGGGCCTGCCGGTGGCCCGCGCCGCCACCGTCGGTGCCGACCCGCGCTTCACCGCCGCCGTGCGCGAGCTGCTGCTGGAGCGCGCGGCCACCGAGCGCGGCGCCGCGGTCACCCGCTGCGCGCTGGGCGCCCTCGGCCCGAGCCACGACCTGTGCGCCGCGACCTGCTGCCCGAACCCGCGCGCCCCGCGACCCGCCGCCGCGCAGGGCTGACCGGCCGCGCCTCACCCGCAACGGCCGACCCACTCATGAAAGTTGCCGGCAGCGCTGCGACAAGAGCTGCCGGCCGGACTCCGAAGGATGTCGTTGTGCCTGATCAGACCCTGCTCGACGAGCTGCTCGACCTCGCGCTGGAGGCCGCCCGGCAGGCGGGTGCGCTGCTGCGCGACGGCCGGCCGGCGGACCTCGGCGTCGCCGCCACCAAGAGCAGCCCGGTGGACGTGGTGACCGAGATGGACCTGGCCTCCGAGAAGCTGATCGTCGAGCTGATCACCGGCCGCCGGCCGCAGGACGGCTACCTGGGGGAGGAGGGCACCGAGCGCCCGAGCTCCAGCGGTGTGCGCTGGGTCGTCGATCCGCTCGACGGCACCGTGAACTACCTCTACGGGCTGCCCAACTGGGCCGTCAGCGTGGCGGCCGAGCTGGACGGCGAGGTGGTGGTCGGCGTGGTCGCGGCGCCGGCCCGCGGTGAGCTGTTCCAGGCCGTGCTCGGCCGCGGTGCCCGGCTGGACGGCCGGGCGCTCGGCGGCCGCCCGGCCGCGCCGTGGGGCCAGGCCCTGGTGGCCACCGGCTTCAACTACGTGCAGTCGGCCCGGGTGCACCAGGCCGAGGTGCTGCACCGGCTGATGCCCGAACTGCGTGACATCCGGCGCGGCGGTGCGGCGGCGCTGGACCTCTGCGACGTGGCGGTCGGCCGGCTGGACGGCTACTACGAGCGCGGGCTGGCCCCCTGGGACCTGGCGGCCGGCGCGCTGATCGCGCGCGAGGCGGGCATGCTGACCGGCGGCCGGGTCGGCGCGCCGGCCTCGCGCGAGCTGACGGTGGCCGCCCCGCCCGGCCTCTTCGAGCAGCTCCAGAGCCGGCTGGACGAGCTGGGCGCCTGGCACGACTAGGCCGTGTCTCATAATTCGCGTCGGATCAGCGCGCGGCGTTGGGCGCCCGGCTGGGCGTGCCGGCGAAGCGTCCTCGTACTGGGTCGTACTTGGGCGTTTCGCCGGTGCGTCCAGGCGGGATGCCCGGCGTCGCGCGCCCGGCGGGAATTATGAGACACGGCCTAGGCCCTGTCCGGACAGGCCCTGGGTCTCACACGGTGGGCTGAAGCACCGAGCCCCCGGCGCTGGTCGCGACGGGGGCTCGGGAGGTCTTGGGGGCCGGTCGACCGGCCCGGGTGGAGCGCCGGGTCAGGCGCTGCGGGGCAGAGCGTGCACCGGGTCGACGCCGTGGTCGGCGGCGATGCGGCGCAGGTCGTCCAGTTCGGACTGTTCCACTTCGGCCAGGAAATCGTCCCCGGATTCCAGGGCGCGGTGCAGGTCCTGCTCTGCGTTCTGTATGCGCTGCAGGATTCCGGCGGTGAAGGCGTCCATGCGGCAGACCCCCTTGCGGTGTCGGACGTGCGCGGTCGGGCGTTCCCCGGACGGGAGGATGCGGTGGCCCAGCGGCTGCGCCTGACCGGTCGGCTGGCTCCGGTGTCGGCGCGGCTGCGACCTCAGAGGGCCGCTCCGTGGACCGCGATCTCCCAGCCGGTGCGGATGAACACGCGGCGGGTGGGTGCGATGGCCTGACGGCGTGATCGCGGGTGTGCATTCGTCCTCCCCCGTGGCAGGGCGGGGAAACCTCCGGTGGCGGAGAAAGTTGCCCTCGTCACATTCACCCGCCGCCAGTGCGTTCGGTCGGCCGCCGGTCAGGGGCCCCTGCGGGGTCGGCTTACCGTTGCTTTACCCGGCTTCGAGGCAGGATGGAGGCACCGTCGGAGTCGCAGGCCCGCGCGCGGGACCCTGGGATCCCGCGGCGCGCGCCCCAGAGAAGGGACAACCGCTGTGCGGGTTCTTGTCGTCGAGGACGAGCAGCTGCTCGCCGAAGCCGTGGCCACCGGCCTGCGCCGGGAGGCCATGGCGGTCGACGTGGTGTACGACGGCGAGGCCGCGCTGCAGCGGATCGCGGTCAACGACTACGACGTCGTGGTGCTCGACCGGGACCTGCCGCTGGTGCACGGCGACGACGTGTGCCGCAGCATCGTCGAACAGGGCCTGGCCACCCGGGTGATCATGCTGACCGCCTCCGGCGACATCAGCGACCGGGTGGAGGGCCTGGAGATCGGCGCGGACGACTACCTGCCGAAGCCGTTCGCCTTCAGCGAACTCGTCGCCCGGGTGCGCGCACTCGGACGGCGCGCCACCGTACCGCTGCCGCCGGTGCTGGACCGGGCCGGCATCACCCTCGACCCGGGCCGCCGCGAGGTGCTCCGCGAGGGCCGGTCCATCCAGCTGGCACCCAAGGAGTTCGCCGTCCTGGAGGTCCTGATGCGGGCCGGCGGCGCCGTGGTCTCGGCCGAACAGCTGCTGGAGAAGGCCTGGGACGAGCACACCGACCCGTTCACCAACGTGGTGCGGGTCACCGTGATGACGCTGCGCCGCAAGCTCGGCGATCCGCCCGTGATCGTCACCGTGCCCGGCTCCGGCTACCGGATCTGAGCACCAGTCACACTTCCTCGCACAGTCCTCTTCCATCCCAAGGGACGACCTCATGACCAACCCGCCCACGCTCGGCGGGTCCCCCGGCAGTTCCCGAACGGTGCCGCCGCGCCCGGACCACCCGCCACGCCCCGATCAACCGCCGCGCCCCGCCGAGCCGCTGTCCGTGTCCGGCTACCGGCCCGGTGACGGACTGGCCTGGCTGCCCTTCCGGCCGACCATCCGGATCCGGCTCACGCTGCTCTACGGCGGCGTGTTCCTGATGGCCGGCGTGGTCCTGGTGCTGCTGACCTACTGGGTGGTCCGGCAGACCTTCAACGATCAGCTGCTGCCGCCGTTGAACGTCGATCCGTCGATCAGGTTCACCCTCGGCAACGTGCAGATCAGCGGCGACCAGTTCAACACCTACATGCAGAACCTGCAGGCCGCCCGGGCGCACGCCGAGCTCGACGCGCTGCTGCGCAGGACCCTCACCGTCCTGGTCGTGCTCTCGGTGATCGCCTTCGCCGCCGGCTACGCGATGGCCGGCCGGGTGCTGCGGCCGCTGGGCCGGATCACCCGCACCGCACGCGAGGTCGCCACCTCCGACCTGCACCGCAGGATCGAGCTGGACGGCCCCGACGACGAGCTCAAGGAGCTCGCCGACACCTTCGACGAGATGCTCGACCGGCTGGACCGCTCGTTCGACTCGCAGCGGCGCTTCGTCGCCAACGCCTCGCATGAGCTGCGCACCCCGCTGGCGATCAACCGCACGCTGCTGGAGGTGCAGCTCTCCGACCCGGCCACCTCGGCCGACCTGCAGCAGCTCGGCAAGACCCTGCTGGCCACGAACGAGCGCAGTGAGCAGCTGGTCGAGGGGCTGCTGCTGCTCGCCCGCAGCGACAACGAACTGATCGACCGGCGACCGGTCGACCTGTCCGAGGTGGCGGTCCGGGCGATCGAGCAGACCCGGTCGGAGGCCGGTGACCGCGAGGTCGAGGTCCGCTCCGAGCTGCACCCGGTCAACGTCTCGGGCAACGGCGTGCTGCTGGAGCGGATCGCGCTCAACCTGCTGCAGAACGCCGTCCGGTACAACCTGGCTGGCGGCTGGGTGGAGATCACCAGCGCGCCCGGCCCCGGCGGGATCGGCGAGCTGGTGGTCAGCAACACCGGCCCGGTGGTGCCCGGTTACGAGCTGGAGCACATCTTCGAGCCGTTCCGCCGGGTCAAGGGAGCCGAGCGGACCCGCAGCGACAAGGGCGTCGGTCTCGGTCTGTCGATCGTCCGCTCGGTGGTCCGCGCGCACGGTGGGTCGATCGAGGCGATGCCCCGCCCCGGCGGCGGCCTGACCATGCGGGTCCGGATCCCCGGCGCCTGAAACCCGGTGCCGGGCCGCAGCCGCCCCGGCAGCAGCCCGACCTCCCCACCGGCCCCGACCGTCCAACCGGCGCCCAGCGCCCCGCACGCACCCGACACGCACCCTGTGTCAGCCCTTCACCTGCACGAACACCTGCACGAAGTGGCTGGCCAGGGTGCTTGTCATTTCCGGTGCGAACAACTTACGGTGTCGTAACCTACGCATCCGTAGGCGTAACCTACGTACTCGTAAGTGGCCCTTCTCTCAGGAGCATCCGCCGTGACCATCGCACCCGCCCAGCGCACCGGCTCGACCGCATGGACCGACGCCCGGCTGATCCTCGCCCTGGAAGAGGTCGTCGAGGGCGAGCTGAACCGGCACCTGGCAGTCGCCAAGGAATGGATGCCGCACGAGTACGTCCCGTGGAGCCGGGGGCGGGACTTCGACGGCGTGCTCGGCGGCGAGGCGTGGCACGTCGAGCAGTCCCAGGTCACCCCGCTCGGCCGGGTCTCGCTGGTGGTCAACCTGCTGACCGAGGACAACCTCCCGAGCTACCACCACGAGATCGCCACCATGTTCGGCCGTGAAGGCGCCTGGGGGACCTGGGTGCACCGCTGGACGGCCGAGGAGGGCCGGCACGGCATAGCCATCCGGGACTACCTGCTGGCGACCCGTGCGGTCGATCCGGTGGCGCTGGAGCGGGCCCGGATGGAGCACATGGAGGCCGGCTTCGAGTCCGACAACGCGCACAGCATGTTGCACTCGGTGGCCTACGTCGCCTTCCAGGAGCTCGCCACCCGGATCTCGCACCGCAATACCGGCCACTTCGCCGGCGACCCGCTCTGCGAGCAGCTGCTGGCCAAGATCGCCAACGACGAGAACCTGCACATGGTCTTCTACCGGAACCTGCTGAAGGCCGCACTGGAGCTCGCCCCCGATCTGGCCATGCAGGCCATTCGTGACGTGGTGACCGACTTCCGGATGCCCGGCCACGGGATGCCGGGCTTCGAGCGCGCGGCCGCGCAGATCGCCATCGGCGGCATCTACAACCTGCGGATCCACCACGACGACGTGCTGCAGCCGGTGCTGCGCAAGCTCAAGGTGATGGAGGTGACCGGTCTCGGTCCGGCCGGCCGGCAGGCCCAGGAGGAGCTCGGGTTCTTCCTGGACGGTCTGGACGCCCAGGCGACCAAGTTCGACGAGCGGCAGGCCGCGCTGCTCGCCCGGCGGGCGGCGAACGCGGCGAAGAAGGCCGGCTGAGGCTGCACCGGGGCCAGGTCGAGGGCGTTCTCACGTCCGTTCGAGTGGGATGGTTCCGACCTTTTCGTCCGATAAATACCGCAAGGTGACCAAGGTCACAGTCGGACTCGGCACCCGTTCGGATGATCTCGCAGAGTGATGGCCTGTCAGTTCTCGATCATTGCTCAGCGTAGCCGGAACCGGTGGGGATCATTCCGTTCCGCTCACTCCGAAAAACCGCCCCGACCTGGGCGGGGGTGCCCTGGCGCAGTGGCCTGACAGGGCGTACCATCACCATCCGTATTCGATGAGGACGGTCGGCCGCCCCCTGGTGGCCACTGTCTGCGAGGCCCTCGAAGGCACCCCCGATCACCCGCTCGGGACCGCCGGTGAGTGTCGATTGAGTAACAGGGCTTGAAGTAAGGCACAATCTCGGCCTCGGGTCGGGCACAAGACCGGCCCCTCATGCGTTAGGTGCGCTGGAGATACCGCACACACCCAGAGGGGGAGAGCGAAACATGGCAACGGACTACGACACCCCGCGCAAGACCGATGACGACCTCAACGAGGACAGCATCGAGGAACTGAAGGCGCGCCGGAACGAGAAGTCGACCAGCACGGTCGACGTCGACGAGTTCGACGCGGCGGAGGGCCTCGAGCTCCCCGGCGCGGACCTCTCCAATGAGGAGCTGTCCGTCCGGGTGCTGCCCCGCCAGGCCGACGAGTTCACCTGCATGAGCTGCTTCCTGGTGCACCACCGCAGCCAGCTGGCCAGGGAGAAGGACGGCAACGCCTTCTGCAAGGACTGCGACTGAGCCTCGGGCGGCCCTGGTCCGGGCCAGCGACCCCGGTGCGGCACGCCGGGCGTCGGCCCGGCACACCGCCCCGACCGGGCCGGGCAACCGGCCCGGAGGCCGTACCCGCGACCGCTGACGCGGCCGCACACGAAGACGGAAGGGACGGCCCGCGATTCGCGGGCCGTCCCTTCCGTGCTGTCCGCCGTCGGTCCGGCGCCGCGTCAGCCGCGCGCCGCGCTGATCGCGGCGGCAAGCTCCTCCGGGTTCCGGGTGGAGAGGTACAGGTACGGCGTCGGGTCGGCCGGGTCGGTGACCTCCACCCGGAGCGCGGTGCGCACGTAGCTGCGCAGCAGCATGAAGGCGCGCGGGTCGGCCTTCACCGAGCGCCAGGCCACCGCCTGCGCGGCGTCCAGCGGCTGGGACTCGCCCAGTGCCGAGACCGGGATCCGCGCCTGGCCGGCCACCAGCGAGCCCTGGACCACCCGGATCCGGGCCGAGCCGTAGCTGCTCAGCGCGACCGCCCCGGCCACCGCCCCGATCAGCAGGCCGATCAGCCCGGGCACTGCGCCGAACTTCAGCAGGATCAGCGCGAGCGAGAGGCCGGCGCCGACCGGCAGCAGCCACCAGGAGCGGGGTGCGGTGAGGCGTTCGTCGTACATGCGGGTCATTGTGTCCCAGCCCCATGAGGAGTCGGCCATTGCATCGGGGCTACTGGTGAGTAGGGTCTGATCCGTGACCGCACCGAGCTCCCCCACCACCCCGCCGGACGACGCCGTCATGCCCGTCCGCCACCCCGAGGCCCCAGCCCCCGGCATGCTGCTGGGCTCGCACTACCACCACTGTTTCGGCTGCGGACCGCAGCAGAGCAGTGGCCTGCAGATGGACGTCCGAGCCGGCGAGGGCATCGACGTCGTCTCCGAGTTCACCGTCAAGCCGCTGCACCAGGGCGGTCCCGGGCTGGCCCACGGCGGGATCCTGGTCACCGCGATGGACGAGACGCTCGGCTCGCTCAACTGGATCCTGCACACCGCCTCCGTCACCGGACGGCTGGAGGCCGACTTCGTGCGCCCGGTGCCGGTCGACTCGGTGCTGCACATCAGTGCCTGGGCCACCGGCATGCACGGCCGCAAGCTCTACTGCGCCGGCGAGGGCCGGATCGGCGGACCGGACGGGCCGGTGGCGATCAAGGCGCAGGCGCTCTTCATCCAGGTGAAGCTGGAACACTTCACCACGCACGGTCGTCCCGAGGACATCAAAGCCGCTCTGGACGACCCCGACCTGTTCAAGCGCGCCAGAGCCTTCGAGGTGAACCCGTGAGTACCACTGCCCGTCCGCAGCTGGACGTCCTGATCCGCCGACTCGACCCGGAGCTGCCGCTGCCCGCCTACGCGCAGCCCGGCGACGCCGGAGCCGACCTGTTCGCGGCCATCGACGCCGAGCTGGAGCCCGGTGAGCGGGCGGTGGTGCCGACCGGTGTCGCCATCGCGTTGCCCGACGGTTACGCCGCGTTCGTACACCCGCGGTCGGGACTGGCAGCTCGTTGCGGAGTTGCGCTCGTGAACGCCCCAGGGACGGTCGATGCCGGGTACCGTGGTGAGATCAAGGTGATCGTCGTCAACCTGGACCCGCGCGAGCGGGTCAGCTTCCGACGTGGGGACCGGATCGCTCAGCTGGTGATCCAGCAGGTCGAAAAGGCCCGCTTCCACGAGGTGGCCGAACTGCCCGGGTCAGCGCGCGCCGAGGGCGGGTTCGGGTCGACCGGTGGCCACGCTGCGGTTTAGCATGCCGCCGCTCGGGCCGCCTCGGCCCGGCAGTTGACCCACACAGGTAGCCGAGCAGGTATTCGCATCGGTCTTGGACCGGGAAGGACAGTGACCGTGTTCCGTCGTCGCCACAAGAGCGAGGACGCTGTCGAGCAGCTCGCCGAAGACGCCACCAGCGCCGACGAGACGGCCGATGACGTCGAAGGTTCCGCCGAGAGCGAGACGCTGACCGACGCCGAGGAGTCCGGCGACGAGTCCGCGGAGGAGGTGGACCCGGCCGACCGCGTCGGTCTGCCGCCGGCCCCGCGCCCGGACGGTCCGTGGGACTTCTCCGAGCTGGAGAGCCCGCACGATGGCCGGGTCGACCTGGGCGGTCTGCTGGTCCCCGGTGTCGAGGGCATGGAGCTGAGGGTCGAGGTGGCCGGCGACGCGATCGTGGCCGCCACACTGGTGCTCGGCAACAGCGCCATCCAGTTGCAGGCCTTCGCGGCACCCCGGTCCGAGGGGATCTGGGGCGAGGTCCGCGAGGAGATCGCCGGCGGCATCAGCGGTCAGGGCGGCCTCGTCGAGGAGGAGGAGGGCTCGCTCGGCTGGCACCTGCGAGCCCAGGTTCCGGTGCAGCTGCCGGACGGCACGCAGGGCGTGCAGCTGGTCCGCTTCGTCGGCTGTGACGGTCCGCGCTGGTTCCTGCGCGGTGTCATCTCCGGCCAGGCCGCCGTGCAGCCGGAGGCCGCCGAGGTGCTGGAGCAGGTGTTCCGGCAGACCGTGGTGGTCCGTGGCGAGACGCCGATGGCGCCCCGCGACCCGATCGTGCTGAAGCTGCCCGAGGACGCCCAGATGGTTGCGGACGGCGGCGTCGGGGCGCCCGAGCGCGAGGCCTCGCGCTTCGGCGACACCTCGCTGAGCCCGTTCGCGCGTGGGCCGGAGATCACCGAGGTTCGGTGACACACCCGCCTCATCCGTGTCGGCCGGCCCCGGACAGCGCAGCTGTCCGGGGCCGGTTTGACTCTCGGCCGCCCGCTGCGTAATGTTCTCCGAGTTGCCCCGCCGACCGCGCGGCTCCGTTTCGAATTCCGATTCGAGCGGGGAAAACGGGTCGAGAAACTCTGCTAGAGTTCGGGAGCGCCGAAAGGCGAAAGCAAATCGGAATGAAATTCGAAGCCGGAAACGGCGCGGGAAACATCTGATAAGCTTGAAACACGAAAGAACGAAAGGCCCGGAGGGACTGCGAGAGCAGCTCGAAGGAAGTCTCCGTTCCTTGAGAACTCAACAGCGTGCCAAAAGTCAACGCCAGATATGTTGACATCCCCGGCCTCGGTCTTATGACTGGGGTTGGAGAT